>PLKR01000250.1:0-3634 GCA_003140655.1 Acidobacteriaceae bacterium
TTGTGTCACGCCTGCCGGGATTTTAGCCTCCGGACAGGGTGAAGTTGACCAATACTTCCGTATCCACTTCGACGGGTTCGCCGTTCAGCAGATAGGGCTTGTACTTCCACTGTTTGACCGCGTCGAGGGCGCTTTGCACCAGCATGGGATGCCCGCTGACCAACTGCAGGTTTTGGATGGAACCATCCTTGCCGATCTGCGCTCTTAAGACAACCTGCCCCTGGATGCGGGCCTGTCTTGCCAGCGGTGGGTAGACCGGGTTGACCCTGCGGACAAGCAGGCCCGAGGTCACGCCCGCCGAAACGCGCACGCGTTGCGGAGTAGCGACTTTGGGCACGGCCACCGGCGTGGAACTTATAATGCCGCCGATCACACCGCCCATCTGGCCGCCGGGAATGCCTCCCGGAACGCCTCCCACCACGCCGCTTGAGGCCATTGCAGGCGGGGCTTCGTCTTCCTTAATCATCTGAATTTTCTGGGGAATCTTGGTCGGTGTGCGCAGAGCCCCGTTCACGATGTCGGTCTGGATCTGCTTCACGATTTTCACCGGCGCAGCTGCCGGGGGCGGAGGCGGTGGCGGCGGAGGGGGTGCCACCAGGAATGTCATTAACTGTTGCTTGGGCAGGGCTTCTGTGAAGATGAGGGGCATCAGAACCATGAGGCCGACCAGCCCTACCTCAAGAATGATGGCGAAAGTCGTCGTCCGTCCCCGCTTCGTCTTCAGCCTGCCACCTGATTCCAGAAGGCTATCTTCGAACATAAATGTTCCTCCCTACTTCAGAGCCTACGTAAACTTAGACACCGGCTGCTTCCCCTTTGCTCCCGAATTTGAACCACGCAGCCGGAGGCCGCTACCCAAGCCCGCCTGGCACCGAATTATTACCTTCCAACCTGCTACAAATAAAGGGCTAGCCGAGAATCTCCGGCCACACTATCGGGTTATTACCTGGCCCGGACAGACATTGTAGCCGCCCGCTTGCCCTTGTCAATCCTCCAATCCTGGTAAGCCACCAGGATCGGGGCCGCGATCGCAATCGACGAATACGTTCCGATCAAGATGCCGATGACGAGTGCGAGGCTGAACCCACGCAGCACCTCGCCTCCGAACAAATAGAGTGCAAGTACGGTAAGGAAGGTCAGGCCCGCTGTCAAGATGGTTCTACTCAAAGTCTGGTTAATACTGCGGTTGACGATCTCCGACAGTCTCTCCCGCCGCATGAGTTTAATGTTTTCCCGGATGCGGTCAAATACCACGATCGTGTCGTTATTAGAGTAACCAATCAGGGTCAGAATGGCGGCGATGACGGTCAGGGAGATGTCCTTGTTTAGCAGCGAGAATGCGCCCACCGTGATCAGCGTATCGTGGAACACCGTAACCACAGCGGCAACTCCGTAAATCCACTCGAAGCGGAATCCCAGGTAAATCAGCATTCCGGCGAGCGAATAAGCCGTCGCCAGCAGGGCCTGCTTGCGCAGTTGCGCGCCCACCTGTGGTCCTACGATCTCCACGTTGCGCACACCAAAGTCCGACAAGAAAAAGGCATCCGGCAGAGAAGCCGCCACCGCTGAATCGACCGGGCCCTTTAATTGATCGAACGAACTCAGCACGCCGCCCTGCACTTTGTCCCGCGTGTCCACGACCGCCTGAGCTTGCTGGCCATATTTCTGATCGGCATCCGATCCCAGGTGCATGGGGTCTTTGTCCATCAGATAATTCTTGATGGCCAGGAAACTCGAGTTGTTCAGGTCTTGCTTCCCCGCAGGAGCGTTGGTCTCCAGCGTATTGATAATCTGAGTCTTGCCCCGGTCGAGCGCTTGTTCGCTGGTTTCCTGCACGTCGAGGTCGATCAGCACCTCGTTGTCTGGAACTGGCCCGAAACGCTGGATCTTCGCATCGTGCAAGCCCGCGTGATCCATGGAAGCACGCAAAGCGTTGTCGTCCGGCGTGTGCGAGAACTTCACGTACACCAGGGTGCCACCGCGGAAGTCGACCCCGTACGGGATGTGGTGCCAAAACAGCATGGAAAATAGGCCCGCCACACTGAACACCAGCGAGAAGGCGAGAAAATACCACTTTTTGCCGAGAAAATCTATGTTCGTATTGCGAAAGAACTCCACCGAGCTTACCCCTTATCCGATCTATGATTTCGTCGAGATCGAGCGAATGAGAGATTGAGTCATTGTGTGATTGAAAACATATTCACGTGCGATTTTCAATCACTCAATGACCCGATCACTCAATGACTCAATTCCTAAATGCTTAACGCCTCGCCACGTTGTTTGCGGCTAAGGATCCAGTCGAAGATCAGTCGCGACACGAATACCGCGGTAAACAGGTTTGCCAGCAGACCGAATGTGAGCGTCACTGCAAATCCCTTCACCGGACCGGTGCCGAAGATGAACAGGATTGCCGCGGACACAATGGTAGTCACGTGCGTATCCACGATGGTGATCCAGGCGTGGCTAAAACCCTGATCCACGGCGGATGGCGGCGTCTTGCCATTCCGTAATTCTTCGCGGATGCGCTCGAAGATCAGNNTAACCCATGAAGCCGAGCAGGATGATGAGATTCAGAAGGAGCGCAATGTCGGCGTTGATGCCAGCCGCGCGGTAGTAGATCAGCATGAAAATCAGCACGGCCAGCATGCCGACGATGGCAGCACTCACGCCGTGGCGAATCGAATCGGTGCCCAGCGACGGCCCCACCGTGCGCTCTTCAAGATACTTGATGCCCGCAGGCAGGGCGCCCGAGCGGAGGATCATGGACAGATCCTTGGCCTGCTGCTGGGTCATGCTGCCCCCACTGATTTCGCCGGTATCGCGGATGGCCTCTTTGATATTTGCGACTTCCTGGACTTTGTTGTCCAAGACCACTCCCAGCCTCTCACCCACATGCGCGGAAGTGAAGCTGAAGAACCGCTGCCCTCCCTCGCCGGTTAACTGGAAGCGCACGTCGGGNNGCCTGTTCATCTCCAGGAGTTCCGGGAGCCGCGTGCCCCGGCATAAGAATCGCGTCCGGCGGCAAAACTCCACCCTTTGCCTGCCGCGCGGCATCTTCGCTCGGATAAGGCCCATCCAGCACCTGCTTGATCTCGAGCATGGCGGTGGATTGCATAATGTCCTTCACCCGGCCGGGGTCGTCCACGCTGGGCAACTGCACCAGAATTTGATACTGGCCTAGGCTGTGCTCCTGGATGGTCGGCTCGCTGACGCCGAGCTGGTCGATGCGGTTGCGGATGGTCTCGATCGCCTGGCTCACAGCTTTGTTCTTCAATTCGACGAGCATTTGCGGCTTCATGGAGAGAGTCCAGACATTATCCGCTCCCGAACTCAGGTTGTACTCAGGGAGGCGCTCCGAAACTATATCCAGCAGATCTTTCCGTCCATCCGGCGAGATGCCCTTCAACACCACTTTGTCGGCATTGTTCTGCGGATCGGGCTTGGAGATGTCGGCGAAGGCAATCTTGCGCTTGTTGAGCTGCTCTTTGAGGACTTCGACGGCGTTGTCGGAATCAGCGTTCACCGCATCATTGACCTGCACCTGCAGGATCAAGTGGGTTCCGCCCCGCAAATCCAAACCAAGGTTAATGCGCTTGGTTATGGCGGTGAGCAAGCCCTGGCCGGAAAAGCTCTG
>PLKR01000250.1:3642-4413 GCA_003140655.1 Acidobacteriaceae bacterium
GTGGTCGTGACTTGTGTCACGGAGGCCTTGGTCACTTCCAACCGCAAGTTATCCGGAGGCACCCGCAGATGCACGGAGTCATCCTTCAAAGCCACGATTGTTCCCCGCAAGCCGCCGCTGGTGACTACCTTGTCACCGGTCTTGAGGGCTTCCAGCATGGCCGTCCATTTCTTCTGGCGGCGCTGCTGGGGGAGAATCAGTAAGAAATAAAAGATTCCAAAGATAAAAAGAAGCGGGGCGACGCCGCCCAGCAAACCGATTCCGCCACCGCCGGCTTGCACCGCTAAGATGAATTGCAGGTTCACTAGATTATGCCCACCAGATTATGTTCCCCGCCCGTGTTCAGCAAACTGAGTTCACCGGACTCTTGGCCTCAATCCGCGAACAACCGCCCACGCCTATAAGCGCCGCGGGCCTGTCATTTCACGACGGGGTGCTGATCGATTCCGGCCGGATCATTTACNNGACACCAGAAAGAAAACGGGACTCTTCCCCAAGTTGAATAGAATGACGCACCCGCCGCATAGTGTCAAGGTAGAAACTCAGGTTATGCAGGGTATTTAAGACCTGAGCCAGCACTTCATTAGAAGCATAAAGATGCCGCAGGTATGCCCGCGAGTAACGCCGGCAAACCCGGCAGCCGCAATTGGGGTCGAGCGGCCCTGCATCTTGAGCATAGCGCGCCTGCTTGATTGAGACTTTTCCCTCGGAGGTAAACAGCAGGCCATGGCGTGCTGCCCGCGTGGGCAGGACGCAATCCATCATATCGAC
>PLKR01000524.1 GCA_003140655.1 Acidobacteriaceae bacterium
GATCGGGTCCATCGCATTCGAAGACGTCGTCCCCACGGTCGCGCACACAAAGCAGGGAACCAGTCCGGCGCGCTTGTCGGCTTCAATCTGGCGCGCGAGAGCGTCGGGGCGCATCGCGAAGTTGTCGTCCACTTCGATCAGGCGCAGATTGCAGACGCCGATACCCGCGATCATCGCAGCCTTTTCCAAAGAAGAATGCGTCTGCGAGGATGCGTAAGCCACGATGCGCCCGTTGCAGCCTTTTTGATTGCTGGCGTAGTTGGTGGCGCGTTCGCGCGCGGCCAACAGCGCGCAGAGCGCGGCGCTCGAAGCCGTATCTTGAATAACACCGCCGCCGGTATTCGACGACAGGAACTTCTCCGGCAAGCCGAGCATGGGCACGAGCCAGTCGAGCACATGCGTTTCCAACTCCGTGCAGGCCGGACTCGTCGACCACAACATGCCCTGCACGCCCAGACCGGAAGAGAGAAGATCGCCGAGGATTCCGGGACCGGAGGCATTGCAAGGAAAGTACGCGAAGAAATTCGGNNCGACGCGCGAATCTCTCCCGGCTTCGCCTGCGAGAGCACCGGGAACGACTCGATGCGGGAGTGGTAGTCGGCGATCCAATCCACCACGGCGTGGCCGTGGCGGCGGAACTCGTCGGGCGTCATGTGGAAAGACTTCTCGTCAGGCATTGTGCTCCAGGAGACTCAACAGATGTAAAACTGCAATGCTACTCGTGCCCCAGGCGTCCGAAATACATTCGCGTCTTGTATTCGAACGCGGTGCGTCCTTCGACCACGTTTGCATCAAAGACGCGCCGCAACTCGCGCAGCATGGGCGCATGTTGAGGATGCTCCGGCCCGGGTGCATACGACGACGACAGCAGACGGCCTTCCACCCCGGCGTAGTCGAACTCCTGACGCATCTCGAACACGCACTTCTGAAACGGCGCGGGATCGAAGAATTCATTCACTGCGTCGGTCGTGCGCTCGTGGCGAACCTCTTCGTAGTCTGTGCCGTAGGTCAGCAACAGCTGTTCGTAATCGCGGAGAAACTTGGTCGAATCCGTGAGCCGTTCATTCCAGAGCAATACCAGCCATCCGCCGGGCTTCAGGATTCGAACGAACTCGCGCCTTGCCTGCTCACGGTGGAACCAGTGCGCGGCCTGTGCCGCGGTGACGAAGTCCATGCTGTGATCCGCCAGCGTNNCGCATCTCCGCATTGGGCTCGACGCCGAACACCGGGTTGCCATTCTCCAGCAGGATGCGAGTCCAAATCCCGGTGCCGGAGGCGATGTCAGCAGCTACATGGCTGGGCGCAAGGCCGCACTGGGCTTGCAGTGCGTGAACGACTTGCGGCGGATATCCCGGCCGGTAACGCACGTAGTTTTCTACCCGATCGGAAAAGCGGCTGGTAGCGTTGTTAGCAGGCATGGGGGCTTGAAAGTGGCAAGTTTCTTCATCTTGCCAGAAGCCCATTTTAATTGCAGGATAGGGATATTGTCCTTCCCGCCGGGCTCCCTGTGCCGCAAGCGCGAGCGACTTCGGTAGTGAATGTGACAAACGTAACAAGAGGAAATCCCCCGCGGGGCCAAGTGCGATACCATTCCAACTAGGCCCCGAAGGTTTGCACAGCATGAGAGTGGTCATCAAAGTCGGCACCAGCCTTATNNGGCATGTCCGGACTGGCACTGCGCAAGCGGCCGAGCGGCGTGCCCGGCATGCAGGCCTGTGCGGCCGTGGGCCAAAGCAAGCTGATGCACACTTATGAGCGCCTGTTCTTCGGAAAAAAGGTAGTGGCGCAACTTCTGCTTTCAAGCGACGACTTCACTTCACCGGTCCGTTACCGCAACTTGCAGAACGCGCTGGCCGAGCTGCTCTCGCTGGGTGTAGTTCCCATCGTGAATGAAAACGACAGCGTTAGCGTGCGCGAGTTGGTGGGCGCTTTTGGCGATAACGATGAACTGAGTTCGCTGCTCGCGACTGCTGTGAAAGCCGACTGGCTCCTGCTGCTGACCGATGTCGACGGTTTCTACATACCCGCTGGACCGAAGAGGTCGCGCAAGAGGCCGCGTCTGGTGCGCGTGGTGCGCAAGCTCACTCCCGCGCTGGAAGCGCAATGCAACGGCAAGAGCACGCTGGGACGTGGAGGCATGATTTCCAAATTGCGCGCCGCGAAGCTGGCGAGCGAGGGCGGCGTGCACGTGGCCATTGTGAACGGCCGCCATCCCCACGGAATCACGCTAGGCATGGAACGCAAGGTTGGAACGTATTTCCCTCCGCGGCAAGGGTAGGACTGATGGCAACGACTCTCGCCAACTCGGCTTCCACGCAGGAAAAGCTGCTGCGCGCGCGTGAGGCGGCGGCGAAACTGGCGCTGCTCTCGACCGACGAGAAGAACGCGTTGCTGCTGGCGATCGCCGATGCGATTGAAAACCAGATCGAGACGATTCTTGCCGCGAACGGGGAGGACGTCGACAGCTCCGGCCTCGAAGGCGCCATGCGCGACCGCTTGCTGTTGACGACGGGGCGAATCAAAGAGATGGCGCAAGGTGTGCGCGAAGTCGCAGCGCTCACCGATCCGATTGGCGAGACTCTGGCGGAGTGGACTCGCCCGAACGGCCTTCGCATCCGCAAGCTGCGAGTTCCGCTGGGAGTAATCGGCATCATCTACGAATCGCGGCCGAACGTCACCGTCGATACCGCTGTGCTCGCGCTGAAAACCGGCAACGCCGTTGTGTTGCGCGGCGGCAAAGAAGCGGCGCGCAGCAATCAGCGACTGGTCGAGATTCTTGCTGCTGTGCCGGGGGTGCCCGAGGGAGCGATCGAACTCCTCGATTCGAGCACGCGGCAGTCGGTGACGGAACTCATCAAGGCCCGTGGGTTGGTGGATGTGATCATTCCGCGCGGTGGCGCGGGGCTGATCGCATTCGTCACCGGGAATTCCGCGGTGCCGGTGATTGAGACCGGAGCGGGGAACTGCCACATCTTTGTTGATGAATCCGCCGATTTCGACATGGCCGACCCGATCGTGATCAACGCCAAGACGCAGCGGCCGTCGGTGTGCAACGCCGCAGAGAAGTTGCTGGTGCATGAGCGCGTCGCGGCGGAATATGTCCCGCGAATCGTGCAGAAGCTGGTCGAGGCCGGGGTCGAGGTTCGCGGAGATGGCAAGTCGCGCAGCATGGCGGCCGGACTGAACATTGTGCCCGCGGTGGAGCAAGATTGGTACGAAGAATATCTCCGACTGTGCATGGCGGTCCGTGTGGTCGCGAACGTGGATGAGGCGATTGCCCACATCAATCGCTATTCCACAAAGCACTCCGATTCAATCGTGACCCGCGATGAGGCAAATGCCCGCAAGTTTCTGCGTGGAGTAGATTCGGCCGCCGTGTACTGGAACGCCTCGACCCGCTTCACCGATGGCGCGGAGTTTGGCTTCGGCGCCGAGATGGGCATCAGCACGCAGAAGTTGCACTGCCGCGGCCCTTTCGCGCTGGCGGAGCTGACTTCTTCGAAGTACGAGATTGTTGGGACGGGGCAGGTGCGGTAGATTCTTCGGTCTCTGGATCGGGCTTCCGACCAATTTTTCTCGATCCCAATGCGAAGTAGTAGTCGTGGTTCACGCTTACGTCGCCCAGACCGCTGCTTCCCGTCGCAGTGATTCTAAGAGGCTTGAACTTCTTACGAACACCCTTCTTCATCTGTATAGCGTAGCACCCGCTGTGCTAACGTACTTACTTTCACCGCGGGAGCCTCATGAGATTGTTCTCATTAGTTCTTGTTTCTTCAATCGTCCTGTTTTCGCTTCTCTCGACCAGCGTCAGCGGCCACTCTCCAGAGTCCTCCGCCGCGGCCCAACCCATCTTCGGCTTCCGCGACTCCGCCGCGGAGGCCGCCACGGAAGCCCGGTTTCTTGCCGTGCCTGATCCCAAGCTAGCGGAAGAGCACCTGCGCACACTGACTCAAGCGCCGCACATGGCGGGCACTGTGGAGGACAAAGCCACGGCGGACTATGTGGCGCAGAAGTTTCGAGCCGCCGGGCTCGACACCGAGATCGTCGAATACAAGGTGTGGATGAACTATCCCGTGGAGATCAGCGTGGATATCACGGCGCCGGCTGGAGTCGAAATGCACGGACCCACGCGCGAGCACGTGGATGGCGATCCTTATGACGGCGACCCACGCGTGGTGATGCCGTTCAGCGGCATGTCGCCCTCAGGAGATGCCGAGGCAGAGGTGGTATATGCCAACTACGGCACACCTGAGGATTTCGAAAAGCTGGAGAAGATGAAGATCGATGTGCGCGGCAAGATCGTGCTGGTGCGCTACGGCCAGAACTTCCGCGGGGTGAAGGTATTTGTCGCACAGGAACACGGCGCAGCGGGAGTGATCGTCTATTCCGACCCCTTCGACGACGGCTGGCGGCGTGGAGACAAATATCCAGACGGGCCCTGGCGGCCCGATACCGGCGTGCAGCGCGGATCGGTGGGATACATGTTCGAGTTTCCCGGCGACCCTACAACGCCGGGATTTGCATCGCTGCCGTCGTTGCCGGAGAGCAAGCGCGTTTCTCCAGAGAAGTCCGCGCAGATGCCGAAGATTCCAGTCACGCCGCTCTCCTACCACGACGCCTCGCCGATTCTTCAAAATCTGGGCGG
>PLKR01000018.1 GCA_003140655.1 Acidobacteriaceae bacterium
CCCTGCTTGAGAAAATATGTGTTGTAGAGTTCGTCGTGAATCGCGAAGAACGGTTTGAACTGAAGCGTCTGTTCCGCGAGGTCGTACTTGAAGAGTCCTTGCGCGTTCGTCAGCGGAGCGAGGCCTTGCGGCAGACGGAGAGGAATGCTGACAAGGTTTGTCGGCGGAGTTGCCGCCACGTACATCAAGGGGCCGCGCATCGCGGCGACCGTTTCTGGATGCCGATTGTCGATCGCCTCTGTTCTGAAGTCGAACGGCAGCCGCAATTCGATCGTGTCGTTCATGCTCCATCGGCGCTTGATCGTGGCAAAGGTCCCTGCGTTCGCCGGAATCGATACCGTTTTCCCGTTCACCGAGAGAACCGCGGAGCCGCTGATCCAACGGGGAATTCGGAACGAAATGGCGAATTCTGTCGGAACCGGAAGCTCCAAACGGAATTGAACAGCATCGTCATACGGATAGTCGGTGGATTGGATCAACTTCACGGGAATTTTCCCCGCGGACCAGCGCACCTCGGAGGGCGTATAAAGGTTCACGTAGATTCCGTCATCGGCGCGGAAATAAACGTTCAGAACATAATCGGCAACAGTCTGCACAAGCGTGCCCGCGCAACACGGCACCTTGGATTTGTAATACGATTTCTGCGCAAGCGGGCCATAGCTCGAATAGTAGAAGAAATCACTACCGCCATCCGGGTCTTTGGCGCCCAAGATTGTGTTGTACAAAACTCGTTCTAATCCATCTCCATAGCGCGCATCGCCTGTGAAGCTCAGCAAAAAACGCGCGAGCTTGGTCTGCGCATAACTTCCGCAGGGCGTTTCAAAATGATCTTGCGTCGCGCTCAAGCTGTCGTAGAGCTGGCCTTGATTGGGAACGACGAACGCTTCCTTTGGGCCCCATCCGCCGGACGCATACTGCTGGTCGACTTCCAATAGGCTCCAGGCGTTCTCGATTGCTTCGAGATACATCGGATCGCCAAGAACTTCATAGGCCTTCGCAGCCGAACTGAGAGCGATCACGTGACTGTACGCGTGCTTTCCCGGAAGTGGATACGTGCCAGTGGCCATGGGAGCGAAATAATCGGCTGTCAGCAAATATTTTCGGGCCAGATCGAAAAACTCGCGATTGCCGGTTAGTTCATAGCTGTTAAACAAATTCTCGGACAGAATGTAAGTTTCGTCATACGGCGCTTGTTTCGGGCTATTGGGGCCGCGGTCATAGGTGGTATTCGGGAGAGAAGGCAGCGCTCCGTGAATCACACGGGAAAGCATGTCTTTAGATTCCGCGACGCCGGCGAGCCGATAAGAATCGAGCAATCCGATTTCGTATTTATCGAGAATGTAGCAGGGCCAAGTCGTCGCGGCTTTGGCGCTGGCGTACGGATAGCCATCCGGACCGAGCGTTTCGCCGAAGCCTGTGACCAGCGCACGAACTTTCGCATACGCATCCGGATCGCCTGTAGCGCGCGCGTAGCGCGATAGTCCGGAAATGAACTGGCCAAGCGCGTGGCCCGGCACAAAACCGTCGGCATCGTACCAACCGCCCAGGTCTTCGCCCGGGGCGGGAAGGCCGGCGCGCTGACGATACACTTTCAGAAGACGGTCGTTATCGAGCGCAAGGTAACTCGCCAGAATACGGTCGTAATGATCCTTGAACGGACCACCGGTGAGCCGAACATCGCCATAGTCAAATTCGGTCATGCNNTGCGCTGGCGGATTCCTTCAGCCTGCTGCGCCAGTTTGCCGGCAAGCGCCGAGCGACATTTCCAACCACAATTGCGGCACCGGCTCCCTTGAGGAAATCTCTTCGGGAGAATCCGTGCGCGTGGGAATTTCGCGTTCTGCTCATTGGTCTTGGTGCTCCGAAGTTTCGGGCGCAGATGCAAATAGCCGACGAACTCCGGAGCGTGCGTAGTTTCGCATAGGAAACTGTTTCACATCAAACGCGCGTGTTCAGACAATCTAACAACCCTGTCCCAAAACGCGTTTCGCNNAGTTCGGCGGCGCGATAGAAATTTTGAATACGTAGGCCATGTCGTTTGGCTTCTCGTGAGGAAGATCGAGTTCGAGGCCGGCGGCCGTCTGCTTCCACACCAGATTTTCCTGCGAGCCAAGCAACTGGACTCGCGCGATTGGTCGCGGCAGGTACGCAGTACCCGCGCTCAGAATGCGGATCTTGAGTTCGCCATCGGCCGGCCAGCCCAAGGCGATGGCGTACAAAAATCCATTCTTGGTGGTAAAGCGAATGTCCTGCGCCGTAAAAGTTTTGTCGTCGTTGCCCTTCACGGCGCTCGCGGCGTCGCTGGTCGGCCCTTCGCCGAAAACCAACCAGGGACGCGTGCCGTAAATCGCTTGTCCATTTACGCTGAGCCACTGGCCCATCGAAAGCAAGACGCTTTTGTCCTCATCAGGAATGGTGCCATCGGCCTTCGGGCCGACGTCGAGCAGTAAATTGCCGTTCTTGCTCACCACGTCGACCAATTCGGCAATCAGCGATCGCGCGCTGCGGTAGGTATCGTTCTGAACGTAGCCCCACGATTTCACGCTTATGGAAGTATCCGTTTGCCACGGCAGCAAACGCAACGCATCGAGCTTTCCCCGCTCGATATCCAGGACCGCGGCGTTTTCCGGGAATGCGTAGCCTTTGTAGGTGAGCACCACGCCGGTATTGCGCTCCGCGGCGCGGTCGTAGTAATAGGCCGCCATGCGCTGCAGATAAGGTTGGAACGCCGGCTGAGCAATCCACCAATCGAGGTAAAGAATATCCGGTTTGTACTTGTCGATGATTTCGGTNNTACGTTTCCAAATGGTTGGGGTCGGGTTCCTTGCCGGAATCATCACCGGGCCAAGTTCTCGGCTGCGCGGGTCCGTAGAGACCTGCGTACTTCGGATCGTTAACGTCGGAATCGAAAGCGGTGCCACCGTCGTACCACCACCAGTGCTCGGCGCGATGCGAGGAGGCCCCAAAATAGAGTTTGCGTTTTCGCGTCGCCGTGGCGATCTCGGCGATGACGTCTCGCTTCGGCCCCATGCGGGCGGCGTCCCACTCGGTGAAGTCCGAATCGTACATCGGGAATCCATCGCAATGCTCCGCGACCGGCACGACGTACTTTGCCCCGGCGCGCACGAACAAGTCTACCCATTCGTCCGCGTTGAACTTACTGCCCGTGAACATGGGTATGAAATNNCTGCACATACATATTGCGCGAATACCATTCGTTCCCAAATGCCGGCACCGAATAGACGCCCCAGTGTATGAAAATGCCGAATTTCGCGTCGCGGAACCAATCGGGCACTTGGTAACGACCGAGCGAATTCCAGTTTGCGCGGAAAGCTTTGTGGCTTACTTCATCGT
>PLKR01000207.1:0-585 GCA_003140655.1 Acidobacteriaceae bacterium
GACCAGCGCCTCGGCCACCGAAAGGTTCTGCTCGATGATGTGCCTGCCACGCACCACCGTCTTCCGCGTGTACCACAGGCTCGCTGGAGACTCTCGCGGGTCCGCAGCCCCATACACTGCACGTGCCCCCGACCACCGCGCCAGCAGCGCAGATCTCATCGCGCCCTGCAGATCGACTGCAACGTCGTAGTGCGCGTCACGTACGTCATTCCAAACCGTAACGGCGCGCTGCAGGGTCAAAATCGAAAACAGAGATTCTCCCCATGCCTTCAGGTTCACGGCGTGCACCTCATCGACCAGCGGCCGCAGCCGAGACCGGCGTCCGCGCCGCGGAGATCCCGGCGCGCACAGCAGTTCGGCCCACCGCTCTTCAATCAGCCAGCCGATAAACGCTTGCGGGAATGCTTCCCGCAGGGCATGAACCGCGGGCAGCGTNNCTCGAGAGTCACGGCCGCCCCAGCCGCGACCGAATAATCTCGCTGGTGGAATGATCCTTCGGGTCGCCCACGATCGCGACACGCCCGCCATATTCTGCAACCGCATCCCGCTCAGGAACGGACTCGACAGTGTAGTCCGTTCCCTTGG
>PLKR01000207.1:594-3618 GCA_003140655.1 Acidobacteriaceae bacterium
GCCGGCATGACCGGACGGCCCTCGCCCTTGAGCGCACGAACCGATTCGTCGGAATTAATAGCCACAACAAGCTGCCCGCCCAACTCCTTCGCGCCGCGCAGATAGCGCACGTGGCCCACATGCAGCAAATCGAAATTGCCGTTGGCCAGAGTGATGCGCGCGCCGGCGCGCCGCCACTGCTCGACGCGCTCGCGCAGTTCACGGCGCCCTAGAATCTTGCTCTTGCTCATCTTTACTGTTTCCAGTCGCTGCTTCCAATCTTCGCCGTAAGAAATCAGTGATCTCTAGTCGAAGGGGGAGCCTGCTCAATCGCGCGCAACAGTTCTTCCCGGGAAACGGTGGCCGTGCCGCGCTTCATCACGACAATTCCGCCCGCGTAGTTGGCTAACTGTGCCGCTTCTTCGGTGCTGGCCCCGGCGGCCAGCGCCGCGCTGAACGCGGCAATCACGGTGTCGCCCGCACCGGTCACATCGGCAACTTCGTCAGAACCAAAAATCGGGATGTCGACCGGCGCGTGCCTCTGGTCGAAGGCCACCATGCCGTCGCGGCCNNACTTCGGGCTCGTTCGGAGTCGCTGCGGTGGCGCCAGAATACTCCAGCAGGCGGTACCGCGAATCGAGAATCAACGGCACAAGCACAACTCTCCGCCGTCCGGCTTGCCGCAAAGCATTCACGATCGCCGGACTCGCCGATCCATAGCCGTAGTCGGAAACCAGCAGCGCATCCGAAGCGCGCAAATATTCCCGCGCCGCCAGGAATAACTCGCGGATCAGGTGCTGGTTGGGAGGGTTCTCNNGTCGTGTAAGTCTTGTCCTTCAGCACGCCGCTGGTCGGAATGCGCTTGTGACGAAAGAACTTCACCAGCAGTCGTCCTGCCTCATCGTCACCAATGGCGCCGACCGGCAGCACGTTCACTCCCAGGTCCGCCAGATTGTTGACCGCGTTGGCGCCTCCGCCGGGCACCACGGTGCGCTCGCGATGCTTCAGGATCAGCACCGGAGCTTCGCGCGACACCCGCGAGATTTCTCCGAACACGAATTCATCGGCCACCAAGTCCCCCAGCACGGTAATGGTGACCTTGGGGAACGCTTCGATAATCTTCCGCAGCCGTTCGGCTTCTTTCAAATGCTTCGTCATCAGATTGTTCTAGTCATCGCGAGCAAGCGATTGTTGCGCAGCGAAANNTTGCAGTCAGCATTTTCTCACGAGCGCCCTCGGCGCTCCTCGATCACGCGCAGCATGGAATCCACAGCGTTAGCTGCATCGGCCAGTTCCATCTTCACGGGGACCACCGCCAGCGGCGCGAGCGCGGCCAGATAGCCGCCCAGGTTCACGGCATCTTTCTCCGTGGTGACGAAGCCGCCAGCCTCGCTGCGCTGCTGAAGTTTCAGCAAGTCGCGAACATCTTTTTCCGCGTAAGCGTGATGATCGCGGAAGAACGCCTCGGCAACGGGATCAATGCCCGCGGCCCGCAACTGCAGCAGAAAATTCTGCGGCCGCGCAATGCCGCAGAACGCGATAGGCCGAGCCGGAACCTGCCCCGGAACAATCCCTCGCCGTACCCGCCATACCGTCTTGCCCGCGAGGGGAAAAGATTCCGGCGAAGCGCCGCTGGTCAGCGCCACGGCATCCGCTCGTTGCAAGGAACGCAAAGGCTCCCGCAGTCGCCCCGCCGGAAGTAAACGATCGCGTGCATCGTCCGGAGTCACCAGCACGATATCGAAATCGCGCGATAATCCACGATGTTGAAACCCATCGTCCAGCAAATGAATCTGCGCGCCAAATCGTGACTCGGCGAAGCGCCCCGCCTCATAACGATCCTCCCCGACTACGACCGGCGCCTGCAATCGTCTGGCGATCAGCAGAGGTTCATCGCCGAAATCTTGCGGCAGTCCGCTGGGTTCCACCAGCAGCACTCCGCGAGTCGTGCGCCCGTAGCCGCGCGAAAGCACATCGAAACGGATTCCGCGTGCCTTCAACAGCTCGCCCAGCAGAATCACGAACGGAGTTTTTCCCGAGCCTCCCGTCGAAATATTTCCCACGCTGATAACGGGCCCTTGCAGTGACCGCGGGCGCAATAATCTCCGGTCGTAGAGCGCGTTGCGCGCCCCGGCTACCGCGCCGAAAATGGCAGACAGGGGATGCAAGTTCATAGCCGCGCCAGCAACTCCTCCAACGCGCCGGCCGTCCGCTCCGTGGCTCCGATCTGCGACCGCATGGTTTCGGCGGCTCGCTGTCCCAGCGCGATCCGCTCCGCGTTGTTGGCCAGCAACTCCAGCAACACCAAAGGCAATTCCGCCGGACCCACGATCCNNCGGCTTTGAAACAAGCTCACAATGTCGCGAAAATTCTCCGTGTGATTCCCCACCACGGTGGCCACACCGTGCTGCGCCGGTTCAATGATGTTATGTCCGCCGTGTGGCACCAGGCTTCCGCCTACAAAGGCAATGTCAGCGAGCGCATACAGCGCGGCTAACTCTCCGATTGTATCCAGCAGCAAAACTCCGCCGCTCAGAGTTTCACCATTCCACTCAGATCGCCTGAAGAAGCCAATCGACATCTGCTCCAGCAGCGCGGCCACCACGGCGAAGCGCTCCGGGTGCCGCGGCGCGAGAATCATCACCGCCCGCGGATGCTGCACCAGCAAGTTCTCAAACGCCTTCAGCAGCAGCGGCTCTTCTCCATCCACGGTGCTGCCGCANNACGTGCACGCGTTCCGGGCTCGCGCCGATATCTCGCAGCCGCGCCGCGTCTTCGGGCGTCTGCGCCAGCAACAGATCTACGTTGGCCAGCAGTCTCCGAAGCAATCGGCGGAAACGCCGGTAACTCGGCCACGAGCGGTCCGAGATGCGGGCATTCACCACTGCAATCCGAGCGCCGCTGGCATGCGCCAGCCGCAAGAAGTTAGGCCAGAACTCGGTCTCCGCAACCACCACTAACCGCGGCCGCAGCGCCCGCAGGTAAGGACGGATCGCGAACGCGAAATCCATGGGGAAGTAAAACACATTCGCCTCGCCAAAGCGT
>PLKR01000207.1:3651-6259 GCA_003140655.1 Acidobacteriaceae bacterium
CCAGATTACCGGCTCTTCTGTTCCCGGCAACTGAAGCCGCGAAGGCACTTGCCCTAGCCTCTCCGCCAGGCCTTTGCGGTATTTGCCGCGGCTCGCCATTTGGAAAAGCCAGTAAGGCAGGCTCGCCAACATCCCCACGGCCAGCACAACGCTGTAGAGAAAGCTATAGAGAGAAGAGATCAAGTTCAGCCATTCTAAAACCTTCGTGAACCCTCGCGCCCTTAGTGGTTAAAGATTTTAGGAGGCTACCCAAACTCTGACCGCCGGAAGGCGACCGCGTTTGCCTCTATAATCGGAAGCATGCAGCCGTTGCTGAAGCCAGTCATTCGCCGTTTCCCGATCGTCCTATGCGCAGTCTCCACCTTCGCGCTTTGCCTCGTCGCCAAGGATTTCGTAAGACCCGCAGCCCGCCCCGCCCAGACCTATCCCGCGCACGACGACCACACTGACGAGAAGGTCGCCATCGCGACCGACCCCTACGACACACCCAACAAAGCGAAGATATTCTCCGTGAACTTTCACGAGCACGGATTCCTGCCCATCTTTTTCGTCGTAACCAACGACGGCAGCCAGCCTATCTCCATCGCCAACCTGCAGGTGACTCTCACCACGGCCAGCCGCGACAAGCTTACGCCGGTTTCGCCCGAAGACATCTACCGCCGCATCACCAATCCCCGCACCAACACCAACGCGCCCTTGCCGTTTCCCATCCCACAAAAAAAGGTGAAAGGCACCATCAGCGAAAAAGAACGGAGCGAAATCGAATCCTCGCAATTCGCCGCCAAAGCCGTCGAGCCCCACAACACGCAATCGGGATTCTTCTTCTTCGATGTGGAAGACATCTCCGCGCCCCTCGCCGGAGCCCACATCGACGTAACCGGCGTCAACGATGCCAAAGGCGTCGAGCTGATGTACTTCGAACTTTCGCTGGAGAAATATCTGAACCCACCGCAGAAAACGAACTGATGCTTGGTTTGACAAGCGCCTGTCGGGGAGGCATCATGCGGCGCAACCAGTCGGCCAACCGGCACCCAAGAGCCATTTACACGTACCTGCCGGCTAGCACATCATTCAGTGCCTGGCTGGGTTTGATACGGTTGGCATGAAGGCGGCATCGGAGAACGCCATGCGCAACAACAAGGTGAAGAGCTGGATTTGCTGGGCCGTGTTGCCCAGTCTTGTAGCTGGCTTGCTGGGGATGGCTCACGCTTCCGCGTCAAAAGATGCGCAGGAGCAGTTGAACACGTTGTTACTGGGCAAGGACGTAAGAGCTCTGGTGGATCTGCCGGCATATAAAGATGGCGTGGATGTCTACTACTTGCCTCTTTCGAACAAGCGCACCGACTATCGCGGAGTCGATTTGGCGGAGATGACCAAGTGGCTCAAGGCAAAGGGAGTGGGCGTTGAGCGCGACGAATGGGTGACCATCACCAATGTCAAGATCGACAGCGACAAGATCGAGATTCATCTGGAAGGCGGCGGCGAGGGGCGGCGCGGCAGCAATCACGCCAACAAAGTCGGAGCGTCATACAAACGGGCCGGAGGCTCGCGGCTGAATCTGAAGTATCAGAAAGATCTCACCGACGCCGACATCGCTCCCGAAAACATCCTGAGGTTCATGTCCAGACTGCTGGACGTGAGCCGCATCGAGCAGGTGCTTCAGGAGAAGGACATGCCGCCGGAACTTCGCGCTGCCATCGACGCCCACACCGTGGTCGAGAACATGACCTATGAAATGGTGCTGATGAGCTTCGGCGATCCCGACCAGAAGAAGGTGGATGACGTTGACGCAACGAATCTGCGCGAAACCTGGTTTTACCTGAAAAACGGCCACCGCTGGGTGATCCACTTCGAGAATGGCAAAGTGGTGAAGACCCAGGTGTTCTGAGACGCCCGGCTCGCACGCCATCCGCAACCGGCATCAATAGCGCCAAAGGCACGGAGCTGAGGTAGCCTCGAAATCTTGCTGGAGAAATAGCCAATCCGTGACAGCCCAGACTCGCATGTCAAAGCCCCTGACGCTAGCCGCCATGAGTCTTGGCTTCGTCGTAGTGCAGCTCGATGTCACCATCGTGAACGTGGCGCTGCCCCACATCGGATCATCTTTGGGTGCGGGAGTCGCCGGTCTTCAATGGGTCGTCAATGCATACACTTTGGTTTTTGCGGCGGCGATTCTCACTGCCGGGGCGCTTGGTGATCGATTCGGAGCCAAACGCTGCTTTATCGTTGGTTTTGTTGTTTTCACGTTCGCCTCACTGGGCTGCGGTCTCGCGCCAAATTTACCAGTGCTCGTCAGCGCGCGTGCAATTCAAGGCTTGGGCGCTGCCGTTCTCGTCCCATGTTCGTTGGCCTTGCTCAATCATGCCTTTCGCGACGAACACGAGCGCACCAAGGCCATCGGAATATGGGCGGCAGGCGCCAGCGCTGCGCTCGCGGCCGGTCCGGTTGTGGGCGGCGGTTTGATCGCGAGTATCGGCTGGCGCAGCATTTTCTTCGTCAATCTTCCGTTGGGCGCTGTCGGTATTTGGCTGACCTGGCGCTACGCGGAGGAGTCCACCCAAACTCGGGGCCGCTCGCTGGATCTCGCCGGACAATTTATCGGAATGTT
>PLKR01000323.1:0-5587 GCA_003140655.1 Acidobacteriaceae bacterium
TCATCGAGCGTGGTGAGCGGAACCCCCAGCCTCGCCGCATGCTCTCGCGAATGCTCCGACGTCGGGATGCCCCGAATCCGCAGCCCATTCTTCACCTGCTCGCCCAGCAGTTGAATGAAATACGCCGCCGTCGACCCCGTCCCCAACCCAACGACCTGACCGTCTTTGACGAACCGCAAGCTCGCCCGCGCCGCCGCTTCCTTCTCCCGATCGTTGGCCATAGATTTTCGATGCTGAGGACTGCTCGTGACAGTTCACTGCCAACCGCGCCGACTGCCTAACCCAAACTCTTCTCTACGTAAAACAAGTACCCCGCCAGCGCCAGTCCAAACAATGCGGTCAGAATGGTTACCAGATCCACAATAAATCCCGCCGGCTCAAACTTCCCCTCATCCAATTGCGCTCGCGTCTTTCGATAGCGCAAGAGTCCAGCTACCACCATCACGACTCCCGCGAAAATCGAAATCATTCCCATCCAAACCGAAAGCCCCGTGCTTTTTGGCATTTGTCCTTGAAATCTGGCCAACTGCCGCAGGGCAACCGCAAAGCGCCCAATCGCGAATCCAAACACCACAATGGCGACGCTCGTCCGCACCCACGCCAGAAACGTGCGCTCGTTGGCTAAATGATCGCGGGCTCGATTGGAATTCTCCACGGCGCCTCCGCTCTTGCCCCTGCATTATTCCATAGCCCTCTTCACGGCCGCACCGGCTCCCGCAATATTTTCAGGAATAGTGCCGAAGGACGTGCTAAAATCCGTTTCTTCGTTTGGCGGTGGCCATGTTTCGTTCTGTGCGATTCGTGCTCAGCACAGGTGCATGGGGCGCCTGTTTTCTGGTTTTTGCTTCCCTTACCGGCTGTGGTGGGAGCAATGCTGCGGGTGCCAATCCTCAGCCTCAGCCCCAGCCCTCGATCAACATAATGCCGAACTCTGCTCTGGTGCCGATTGGAACCGGCCAACCATTCCACGTTTCGGTTGCGAATGCAACCAATGACACCGTTACTTGGATGGCATCTGCGGGAACGATCGATCAATCGGGGAACTATATAGCTCCGACTGCGGTGCCTGCCGGATCGGTTGCTATGGTAACTGCGACCCTGGTAAGTAATCCGGCGGTGTCTGCATCCGCCGCGGTCACGATTAGCACCCAGCCGGTTACGTTGACGGTTTCTCCAGTCTCAGCCACAGTGGATGCTGGCTTCTCGACTACGTTTACGGCCACCGTTAGCGGCACCACCAACACAGCCGTACAGTGGTCGCTGAGTGAGGCTCCAGGCGACAATACCTATCCGGGATCGATTGCCTTTGGAAACTACACCGCACCAACGCCGGTGTTAACCTCAGATACCTACTCCATTACGGCTGCTTCCAGCGCCGACCCGTCGAAGACCGCCTCTGCCTCGGTAACCGCAATTCCGCTCGAGAATCAGCTACAGCAGACCTTCCCGATCGAACTCGGGACCTCCGGCATCAACGCAAACACCCAGGATTGTTGCAGTGGCACACTGGGCTCGCTTCTGATTGATCAGGCCGGAAAACAATATATTCTCAGCAATAACCATGTTATAGGCCGAGTTGGTCACGCCGAGCCGGGAGAGGCGATTGTCCAACCCGGCTATGTCGACACGCTGTGCGATTTTACTATTCCGAAAACGGTGGCGACCTTCACTGCCGCGCCTCCCATAACCTCCAACGTTGATGCGGCTATCGCCGAGGTTGTTCCCGGCGCCGTCGACCCCAGCGGTGGGATTATCGGATTGGGTGGGGTTAATCTCGATGGCTCTTACATAACGGCAGCCCCAGCCAACACGGTCGCCACCGCCGCGATTGACATGCTGGTAGCAAAGAGCGGCCGTACAACCGGCTTGTCCTGCGGCAACATCGAAGCCATTAACGGGACCTTTGAGGTGGATATTCCCGCTGAGTGCGGCAACCCTTCCAGCGAAACTGTTACATTCCAAAACCAAGTCATCCTCAACGATATCGTTAAGCCAGGTGACTCCGGCTCACTCATCGTGGAAGCGGCGACGGCCCAGCCGATCGCACTCGTCGCGGGGCTATCAAGCGACGGCCAGTTTGCAACTGCCAACGCTATGACGGATGTACTCAACGGACTAGACGCGGTCACCGGATCGACTTTTAGTTTCGTGGGTGCCGGCCAACATTCCGTAACCTGCTCAACAGGCTCGAATGTGGCTCCATCACAGGCAGTGCAGCCTCCACTTTCCACGGAAGCAGCTCTGGCTTTCAATCAGGAAGTGTTGCGTGCAGCAGCCACACAATCCAGACATGAGAAAGAGATCATGCTAGACCCGGCCGTTGTGGGGCTTGCCGTGGGCCGCAGTCGGGACGATCCGACACACGCGGCTATACTGATCTTCGTGGAACGCGGACGTAGGCCGCGCCCGCTGCCAGCGGAGCTCGACGGGTTCGCTGTTCAACTAGTACCCACGGGCCGCTTTGGAAGCGGGGCAACACGCACATTTGGTCAGCGGTCAGCCTGTGGCCACCGACTGCTCGATCTGGGCAATTGGTCGTGGACGCGGTAATGGACGGTCAGTCCGCTGAATGAAGACACCCTCCGTCTGCAACGAACCGCAGCATTATTCCACAGCCTTCGCCACCAGCGCGCCCGCGACCCCAATATTCTTAATCAAGTCCTCCGGCACGCCGTGCCGCTGCTGCAGATACTCCGGACTATTGTAGGAAACCCAGACCTTCCCGCCTTCGTCTTCCCAAACCAGAGCCTTCAGCGGCAGATCGATCGCTAGCGTGGGTGCGGCCACCATCACCGGCGTCCCTCCCTTCGGGCTGCCGAAGATCACCAACTTGGTCGGCCGCATCTTCATCCCGATTTTTGCCGCTTCGCCACTGTGGTCTATCAGAGCGAACATCCGCACTCCACGCTCGGCGAGAATGGATTCCAGCCGATTCACGGTTTCGTCCACTGTATACGGGCTAGCGACCTGCAAGAGACCGTTTTCTGGCATATGCCCTCCGTTCGCGCTCAGAAACCTCGGATTAAGTTCCGCAATCCCATAACCTCGTCGTCCTGTCTCCACGCCGCTCAAGTACCAAATGCCAATTGCCAATTGCTGGTTGCCGCTGTTCGCTGATTCTCGCACGAGTCGCAGGCGTTCCGCTTGTTACACTAGAAGATTAACCATGCCCTCGCGCTACGCACAATGGATGTACGACTGGGAGCACAAGCTCACTTCGGTGGACAACAACCGCGTGGTGCGTCCCTTGGACTGGGGCGTCGAGTGGGCGCGGGATTGGCCTTGCCGAAACGGCTCGTATCCGGGGCAGGCCGCGGATGATCCGGCGAAATTCTTTATCGACTTCAACCGGCGGATCGTTGCTTCGAGCGACCAGTTTTATTCCTACGCGCGGCCGAACGACTTCAGGCTGGAGAAGCGCGAAGTGCAAGTCTTCTCCACGCGCGAAGTTCCCGATCAAAAGCTCGAAGCGAAAGTGAAAGGAACATTCGCTGAGTTCTTGCGCTTCACTGCACCCGTGAAAACTCCGTATCCGGAAAACAATCTGGTGAATGCGCGCTGGTTTCCGGCGCGCGGGCGGCGCGCCGTCGTGCTTCTGCCGCACTGGAATGCGGACGCAATCGCTTACGTCAGCCTCTGCAAAGTTCTGAACATGATGGGGATCGCGGTGTTGCGCCTGAGTATGCCGTATCACGATATCCGCATGCCGGCCGAGATAGGCCGCGCGGACTACGCCGTCTCCGCCAACATTGGCCGCACGCTCGATGCGGTGCGGCAGGGTGTCGTTGATGTCCGCTGCTGTCTCGATTGGCTGGAGCAGCAGGGCTACAGCAAACTTGGCATCGTGGGTACGAGTCTGGGTTCCTGTTACGCGTTCATCGCGGCGGCGCACGATTCGCGCATTCGCGTTGCGGCCTTCAATCACGCTTCCACCTACGTTGCCGATGTGGTGTGGCATGGACAATCAACGCGACACATCCGGCAGGGAATGGAGTCGCAGATCACTCTGGAGACGTTGCGGCGTTCCTGGCTCGCCGTGAGTCCGATGGCATACTTCAATCAGTTCTCGCGCTGGCCGCGGAAGTCGCTCATCATTTACGCGAAGTACGATCTGACTTTCTTGCCTGAACTTTCACGCAATGTCGTGGATGAGTTCGAGCGTCGCGGACTGGACCACAAAGTCGTCGTGCTGCCTTGCGGTCATTACACGATGGGCGAGACGCCTTACAAATACATGGATGGCTGGCAACTGGCTTCGTTCTTGCGGACCGCATGGTGAAACGTCGGGAAGTGCAGGCAGCGTGCTTCCTGAAATCGCTTGGAGTCCCCGTCATTGAGTAATCGTGACAGTCAGCGTTGCGGTGTGGCTCATTCCAGTAGCACTGGCTGTTACTGTTACCGTGGCACTCCCGGGCGGCGTCCCCGAATTTCCAGATTTGCTGCTGCTGCTGCTGCCACATGAGGTCAAACCCGCCGCCACTATCAAAACGGCCAACGTGCTGAACAGCTGTACACGGCCTAGCCGATGCTTGGGGCGAATACACCCTATAAGTGTCAAGCCTAAACAAAAGAAGCTGGAGGCGTAGATCAGATGCAATGCCGGTCCCCTTGGCTCGTGGGTGAGTGCACTCGCGCCGGCAGTGCTGATAGTGAGTTTACTGCTGATCGCGTTTCCATTCGGAGTAACCGACGAGGGATCGAAGCCGCACGTCGCTTCTGATGGCAAGCCGCTGCAGCCAAGGGTAACGGCTGAGTCGAATCCGTTCACTGGGGTAACCGTGAAAGTCGCGGTACCGCTTTGCCCGGCGACAATGCTCAAGCTGGAAGGATTGACCGAAAGCTGGTAATCAGGAGTCAGCGAGATGGTGTACGTCGCACTTGCAACAGAACTATTGTTGTAACCACTGGCCGCCGCGATGGCCATAAGTGTTTGCGTAGAGTTGACCGCGATGGGGCTGCTGTATATTGCCGAGGACGTCGTTGGAGTCGTCCCGTCGTTTGTGAAGTAGATTGTTGCTCCAGCCGTCGAGTCTGAAATAGTCACGGCTTGTGCCGAGTTGTAGGTGCCCGCGGCAGGGGAGAACGTCGGTGTTGCCGCCGCTGGCAGCGCGTTAACAGTGAGCGTTTGCGGGGATGAGGTCGACATGGCAAAAGTGGCGTCTCCGCTATAGGCCGCGGTGATTTGATAGGTCGTGACCGTCTGATCAACCGGGATGTAGGTGATATTGGCCGTCCCGCTGCTAAGCTCGGCTGATCCAACCGCCTCTGTCCCACTGAAAAACTCAACTACGCCGGTCGGTGTCCCAGCGCCGGAGGCCGGGACTACCGAGGCCGAGAGCGACACCGGCGTGCCCGAACCTACCGTGACCGTTGCAGGCGAAAGGCTAAGATTGGTGGTTGAAGGTGTGGTTCCTCCCATGCCTGCCAACAAACTGAAAACCGTGCCGGAATTGGTGCCAAACCCCCCCTGGGCCGCTGTCCCATAAAACGCTCCGTTAGTTGCTTGAAGCAGGTCGCTTGGGCTTTGACCGTTCCCCAAAATACCAGAACCGCCACCACACCCGGTTGTGTAGGCAAAGCTGAAAAG
>PLKR01000323.1:5594-8980 GCA_003140655.1 Acidobacteriaceae bacterium
GTTTCGTCAAAAAGGTGTAGCGTTGTTAGCGCACCTGAAGGAGTGATCTTGAAAACGGTGCCGTAAGTCTCGAACAAATACGGCGCCGGGGGGTTCCCGCCCAACGCGGTCGTCCCATAGAAGTTCCCATCCGTCCCTTGCATCAGCGCATTGGGATCGAATCCATCAGGGCAGTTGGTTTGGGAGCAAAAGCTGTACAGAGTGGTTAACGTGCCCGTGGGGGTTAGTTGGAAGATCGTGCCACAGGAAAGTGGCTCCCCGCAATTCTGGTTTCCGCCGTAGGCGGTAGTTCCGTAGAAGTTCCCATCCGTACCTTGCACCAGTGTCGCGTTCGGGCCGTATCCGGCAGCTCCATCGAAAGTGTACAGCGTGGTTAACGCGCCCGCCGGGGTGATTTTGAAAACTGTGCCACAGTTACCCGAACAGCCGCTGCCCGGAGCATCACCGCTGGTTGTTCCATAGAAGTTGCCGTCCGAGCCTTCTATCAAGGCAGCAGCGGGGGCAAAGCCATCCGCACAGCTTGGCTGAGAGCAGAAATTGTAAAGCGTCGCCAGCGAGCCCTCGGGCACGACGCTATAGACTGTTCCGCATCCCAGAATTAAAGTGCAATTCGCGCCGGTTCCGCCGCCATTCGTTGTGCCGTAGAACTTTCCATCTGTGCCTTGGATCAGGCCATTAGGCGCGGCGCCATCGGTTTCGCCAAAGCTGTGCAGCGTGGTCAGCGTCCCAGACGGGGTAATCTCGAAAATCGTCCCTTTGAAATTGGCGCCTCCGCTCGTGTTTGTGCCATAAAGATTTCCGTCCGTCCCTTGCACAATTCCGACCGGAGTTGATCCGTCAGAATCATCGAATGTAGTCAAAAGAGTGAACGTTTGTCCGCTCGCGGCGATTGTCATCAGCAAGCAGGGCAAAACTACAAAAGCTATCCTCAGGAGCCGAAAACTAGCCACGTCGAGAACTTTCGGGACTTTGGTTGAGAGCACCCCAGGCGGGACACGACTGTCTTGGTAGACCGCCACGATGGCACCTCTGGGGCCCGGAAACTAACCTGTGAAACCAACAAGTAGCCGATGGGGAAACTTCGACCACGCAGCCAGTCGCCCTGGACTGAGGGCGAGCCAAATTTCGGACTTATTCTCGTCCGGAAGTGTCTGGATGTCAACCTAGAAAGCTGAGATTCAGTATGGCTGCATCCGATTCCTGAGCTCTCATAAGTACGGCTGTAGCCGCTGCGCCACCCAAGGGCACAGCGGTTTAGAATAGCAGGATGGAATTGACGCACTGCTCGAATCCGGAGGTCGTGCTGGAGAAGCGGCGCGACAACTATCTGATCAGCACCCATCGTGCGCGCTTAGATCTGAATGCGATCCACGGTTTTCTGGCCAGTTGCTATTGGGCCAAGGGCATCCCACGGGAAGTTGTAGCTCGCTCGATTGAGCACTCGCTATGCTTCGGCATCTATGAAGGCGGCGGCGCGCAAGTTGGTTTTGCCCGCGTGGTCAGCGACTTCGCCACCGTGGCCTACCTCGGCGACGTATTTGTGCTGGAATCGCATCGCGGCCGCGGATTGAGCAAGTGGCTGATGCAATGCGTCATGGAGCATCCCGCGCTTCAGAATCTGCGGCGCTGGATTCTCTTGACCCGCGACGCGCACGCACTTTATTCAAAGTTTGGCTTTACTCCGGTGAAGGCTCCGGAGCGATACATGGAACTCCACCAGCCCAACGTATACGAAACGCGCTAGGAAAACGATATGAAGAATTCCCCAGCTAAGATGTACCGCCCGTTGTACGAAGCGGATCCGCAAATTGCCGCTGCCATCGACAACGNNACAAGTATGCCGAGGGATATCCTGGCAAGCGTTACTACGGCGGCTGCGAGTACGCGGACGTGGTCGAGAACCTGGCGCGCGACCGCGCCAAGCAGTTATTCGGCGCCGAGCATGCCAACGTGCAACCCCACGCCGGCTCGCAGGCAAACATGGAGGCCTACGCGGCCGTTCTGCAGCCGGGCGATACCATTCTGGGATTAAACCTGGCTCACGGCGGCCACCTCACCCACGGACATCACCTGAATTTCTCAGGAAAGACCTACAAGATTGTTCCCTATGGCGTGACTAAAGAAACGGAGACGATCGATTATGACTTGTTGGAAAAGCTGGCGCAGGAGCACCGGCCCAAGCTGATCATCGGCGGCGGCAGCGCCTACCCGCGCATCATTGATTTCTCACGCATGCGCCAGATCGCGGACAAAGTGGGCGCACTCTATCTGGTCGACATGGCGCATTTCGCGGGGCTGGTAGCGGGCGGCGCGCATCCCTCGCCGGTGCCGCATGCGCATATCGTTACTTCGACAACCCATAAAACGCTACGCGGACCGCGCGCCGGCATGATTCTTTCTAAGGCAGAGTTCGCAGCGGCGATCGATAAAGTAGTTTTCCCCGGGATGCAGGGCGGGCCGCTGATGCACATCATCGCGGCGAAGGCGATTTGTTTTCAGGAAGCGATGCAGCCTGAGTTCCGCGAGTACGCGAAGCAAGTCGTGGCCAACGCGAAGGTGCTGGCN
The DNA here is from genome assembly GCA_003140655.1 of Acidobacteriaceae bacterium. Classification (GTDB taxonomy): domain Bacteria; phylum Acidobacteriota; class Terriglobia; order Terriglobales; family Acidobacteriaceae; genus Sulfotelmatobacter. The sequence continues at coordinate 8,160 of PLKR01000323.1, forward strand.
NATTCCGTTCGATGTCAATCCGCCGCTGAAGCCAAGCGGCATCCGCATCGGCACGCCAGCCCTGACTACGCGCGGCATGAAAGAAGCCGAGATGCGGCAGGTCGGGCGTTGGATCGCGGAAGCGCTGCTGCAGCGCACGGATGCCGTGGTGTTGGAGAGAATCCGCAAGGACGTGTTTGAACTCTGTGAGGCGTTCCCGCTGTATGCCGAGCGCAGGGCCAGGGCACAGGCAGAAGTGCGGGCTTAGGTTGGAAAGTATGCGCCGGAACATTGTGCTGAATGTTCCAACTGGAACATTTCACTTTGCAGAAAATTTTCGGCGTAAGTGGTTGATTCCACGTCCTGGCTTTTGGACGAGTCAATGGATTCAACGAGTTCGGCTGTGGAAGAAATGTCTACTTTCGAGGACGTCGGATGCCTACTAAAGTAGACTTGACAGGCGCGCGACGTACTTTTTATGGTACGCCACTTGTGGCGGGTTCTAGCGGCGAAAAATGGGGAACGTCCCGTCTGCTCGTCAACTTCTTGGGCACAGAGACCGCGCCCTCGTCGGGAGTTTCCTCGCCGACCACCATACGGAATAGCGTTGTCTTGCCCGCCCCGTTGGGACCGACCAGCCCAACTTTTTCGCCGGGATTCAACTGAAACGAAAGCATCCACGAAGAGCAACTGCTTGCCATACTGCTTATTGATGTTTGAGAAAGAGATCATTTTGGAGGAGCAACTCGCGGCACGGGGCCTCTTCCAGTGTAGCCCGGCCAGAAAATTGCCGGCCAGCGCTTGGCACATTGGGGATCAGTGAACAGAAATCAGGGATCGCA
>PLKR01000323.1:9035-13281 GCA_003140655.1 Acidobacteriaceae bacterium
GGGCGCGGATTGTGATCAAGACCAAGCGTGGACGAGAGAGCGTGTGCACGCTCAGGCCAGAAACGATCAAGACAGTCCGCGACTGGGCGATTAGCTATCGCCGATTCTGGGAAGAGAGCTTCGACAAACTGGAAGTAGTCGTAAATCAAATGAAGAAAGAGGAGGTCAAAGATGACAAAAAGCACGGTGAACGAGATAGAGCGGATGGTCGTTACAAGAGTTTTTGATGCCCCATGCGAATTTGGTTTGGAAGGCGTGGACAGACCCTAAATACATTATGCAGTGGTGGGGGCCGAAGGGCTTTACTGCGCCCGTTTGCCAGATGGATTTTCGCGTTGGGGGAAAACTTCTCTGCTGCATGAATGCGCCGGATGGGCAGCTCTGCGGCTGGAATGCGGTTGAATACCACGAGATTGTTCCGTACGAGAAGATCGTTTCCTTGATGTACTTTTCGGATTCGAAGGGAAACAAGATCGACCCTGCGGAATTAGGAATAGAACATGAGGCCATCGACGGTGCCTACGACGTGACCCTCTTTGAGGACCTCGGAAACGGCCAGACGAAACTGACCTTCATCGGCAATGACCCCATGGACAGCGCTAAGGAAAGCGGTCAAATGGAGGGCTGGATCGAGATGCTCGATAAACTTGCCGCAGTTGTTACGAAGCTAGCGCAGGCGAAATAAGAAGGCTGAAGCTTTGATTCGCGAAACTCAGTCGTGGAGAAAGAAATGAAAAGAATACCGTTTCTCGCTATCGTCCTGCTGGCATTCGCTTTTCCCGTCCATGCGCAGGACGCGATGAAGAAAGATGCAGCCGTCAAACCTGCCGACCCCGAATTGAAGGTCGTGCTCGATTCCTGGAATGAGATTGGCCGAAAGCTAACGGCGATGGCCGAAGATTTTCCCGAGGACAAATATGACTTCAAGCCGACACCCGCACAGCGGAGCTTCGCCGAGCAGTTGCTACACGCGGCAGGAGCAAACTATTTCTTCACCAATCCCGTCATGGGGAAGGAGCCTCAGGCAGCAGAAGATCCCAAGCGCGACCAATACAAGTCCAAGGCCGACATCGTGGCGTTCGTCAAGAAATCCTTCGCCGATGGCGCGGCCGCCATCCAGTCGAAGGGCGAAAAAGGCCTGATGCAGACTGTGGTATACGGTGATCAGAAAGCGCGTGTTCTCGACATAGCATACGGCCTCATCGAACACAGCGGTGAACACTACGGCCAGCTCGTTGTGTACTACCGCCTCGCAGGTCTTGTGCCGCCGGAGTCGCGGCCCAAGAAGTAAAGCTCAAGAGACCAGGTACCCCGTCCTTGTCGCGCGCCGTTTGCGCGAATGGGCGGGGACGGGGCGTTCGCCAATTTCCATTCGTCGAAAAATTGGGGAACGTCCCGTCTGTCCCCGCATTTCCTCCACAACGGGCGGTGTAGAACGGACAAGAGTTGCGCCGGCCGCATCGCCACCCACCCCTTCGGCAAGCTCAGGGCAGGCTCTTGCAAAAAACGCAAGGATGGGGCACCCTCTGTGGGAATCGTGCAATGAAAAGATGGGCCGGCCGCCGGCTCGCCAAGGCGTGGCTAATGCGCGAACTGAGCGGAAAGAAATCCGATGAAGCCTGAGCGGTGGAGCAAAATCGAAAGCATTTTTCACAAGGCTCTCGAGGCGGATGAAAGCCGGCGCAGTTCCGTGATTGAAGAATCGTGCGCTGGTGATGCGGAACTGCGCCGCGAGGTGGAATCGCTGCTAGCTCATCACAGCGACTCTGCAGGCTGCATCGAGCAGCCAGCATTTGCGGGCCAGGTGACCATCAGCAACGTTGGGCCCGTCACAGCGGCGGATGCGCCGAGGCCTGAGTTGAAGGGCGTTGCGTTTGGACATTACCGCATTCTTGAAGAAATCGGCGCTGGCGGCATGGGACAGGTATTCCGCGCCCTCGACACGCTGCTTCACCGGACGGTGGCGATTAAGGTGCTGCCCTCGACGCATGTCGCCGACCCGGATCGAAAGAGACGCTTCCTTCAGGAGGCGCGGGCGGCCTCGAAGCTGAATCACCCGAATATCGTCACCTTGCACGACATGGCGAGCGAGGGTGGAGTGGATTACCTGGTGATGGAGTATGTGGAGGGTAAGACGCTCAAGGAGTTGATCCGTCCCGAGGGCTTGCCGATTTCGGAGGCCGGCGGTTATGCGATCCAACTCGCCGGCGCGCTCGCGGTTGCGCATGCTGCAGGATTGATTCACAGGGACATCAAGCCCGCGAACATTATGGTCACGAACGACGGCCAAGTGAAGGTTCTCGATTTCGGGCTGGCCAAACAGCTGATTCCGGGAGCCGATTCGCTCGATGCGGGACAGTCGGTACCGGGAATGTTGGTGGGGACGCTTTCCTATATGTCTCCCGAGCAGACGCGCGGTGACCCGCTCGATGGGCGGTCAGATATTTTTGCTTTCGGCTCGGTCCTTTATGAGGCTGTCACGGGTCAGCTGCCTTTCAGCGCCCCCAGCCTGCTATCGACGATGCACGAAATCGCGCTGCATGATCCACCGCCACCGTCGCGGGTCCAGCCGCGCGTTCCTGTGTGGTTGGAACAAATCATCCTGCGGTGCCTGCGGAAACAGATCGCGGAGCGCTACCAGTCGATGGCGGAGCTGCTCGAGGCACTTCGCAGTGGCGGCGTCGGAGCTCTCCCTGAGACGGCGAGGGCCAGCACGAGTCCGGCTTCTTCGATCGCGGTGTTGCCCTTCGCAAGCGCGAGCGGAGAGGGCGAACAATTCGGTGACGGACTGGCCGAGGAACTGATCCACGCGCTGAGTCTGTATGACGACCTGCAGGTGATCGCACGGACGTCGGCCGCCGCCCTACGCGGGCACGGGTTGGATATTCGCGAAATTGGGCGGCGGTTGAATGTAGGTGTGATCCTCGACGGAAGTGTTCGGCGTGCCGGTAACCGGCTCCGGATCACGGTTCAGTTGATCGACGTCAACGACGGTCGTCACCTGTGGTCCGAGCGGTACGACCGGGAAATGACGGACGTGTTCGAAGTGCAGGATGAGATCACGGCTGCGATCGTAGACAAGCTGCGCCCACAGTTACTGGGCGCCCGCTCCCCCTCGGCGGCGCGCCATTCGGAAGATCCGGAAGCCTACGCGCTGTATTTGAAGGGCCGCCATCATTGGGGAAGACGCCCGGCGGGCACGATGGAGGCAATTGCCTACTTCGAACAGGCGGTCAAGCGCGATCCCACGTATGCCCTTGCGTACACGGGCCTGGCGGATGCTTACAACACGCTAGCGAGTTGGGAGGGCGGTGTGCTTCCGCCAGGTGAGGGTTTTCCAAAGGGGATGTCGTATGCAGAGCAGGCGCTTCGCCTGAAGCCAGAGCTGGCCGAGGGGCATGCGGCGCTGGCTTACGCACTGCTCCACTACCGCTGGGAGATTCCGGAGGCCGAGCGTTTGTTTTCGGAGGCAATCCGGCTCAATCCGCGTTACGGGCCGGCGCATCATTGGTATTCGCATCTGCTGGTGGCAACGGGACGCATGGAGGAGTCGCTGGCCGAGAGCAAAATCTATCTGAACCTCGATCCCGCAGACCCAATGTCACAGCTTCACCTCATGTGGCACCACGTGATGGCGCACAACTTCGATCAAGCTCTCAGCGAATCAGGGCGTGCGTTGGCCAACGACCCAGGCTTCTCGTGGCATCGCATTTTTCAGGGTTGGGCTCATCTGGGCGCAGGAGCGACTGGCGAAGCGGAAGCAGTCATCCGAAAAGGGGCGGACCTCTCGGGCGTGAGTGTGCACCTCAGCTTTCTTGGGCACGCGCAGGCGGTCAACGGCAAGCGGGCGGATGCGCTTCGGACGCTGGAGACGCTTACTGCGCGATCCAAGGAACGATACGTTTCGCCCTATGAGTTGGGATTGATTTACGAAGCGCTCGGCGACCACGACCAGGCCTTTGCGTCACTGGAGCAGGCGTTTGCGGAACGCTCGCCGTGGTTGGTTTATTTGGCGCGAGAGCCGCGACTGAGGCATTTGCACGGCGACCCGCGCTTTGATGCTTTGCTTGCGCGGATGACGCGCGATTTCGGCGGAGCGCCAGCGGGTGCGACTCGGTAGACGGCTAGGATAGCTAGGGGCTGCAAGCTGTGAAAAAATCAGGTAGGGCCGCAGATGAACTCCCATAAACGCGGATAACCTACGGTGTTTGTTATCGGCGTTCATCCGCGTTCATTGGTGCACCCA
>PLKR01000351.1:0-2611 GCA_003140655.1 Acidobacteriaceae bacterium
AGCTTCACAATGCAGAGTGGTGATCCGTATTCTTCGGCGAACTGCGCCTGCTCGTAGAATCCGCCGCGGTCACAGCCTTCATGCACCGTGTTGCCAAAAAGCCAGGTGGGACGCAACGCTTCGTCGAGCGGAATCATGGGTGCGCGGCCGGCCGCCATGTAAAGCAAATACAAAAGCGTTTCCATGAAATTATCGGGCTGCACCGGACAGCCGGGCACGCACACGATTGGAATCTCCGCTTTCGATTTCCACTTCCAGCCCAGGTAGTCAGCGAGGCCCATACATCCCGTGGGATTGCCTTCCATGGCGTGAATGCCGCCGTAAGTGGCGCAGGTTCCCGCTGCCACGACCGCCCACGCCTGCGGAGCGAGACGATCGATCCATTCACAGGTTGTGATCGGCTGACCGGTCTTTGGGTCGGTGCCCATGGAAGCCCAGTAGCCTTCGTCCTTATTGTGTTCGTTCGGAATGGACCCTTCGACCACGAGAATGAAATTTTCGATCTTACCTTCCGCGGCTTGATGGAAGGGCTTCAGAAAATCGTCGCCATTGGCCAGGGCAAGAAAGGGGTTGTGCAAGTTTACTTTGGGAGTCCAGGGCAGAGCGCCGAGAACAACTTCTTCGATGCTGGGCTGGGTGGCCGCGGTCATGGCGATGGTGTCGCCGTCGCACCCCAGGCCGGCGGTGATCCAGAGCACATCGATTTCTTTGATTGCGCCTTCTTTGATCGCTCTGCCAGCCTGCTCGTTGAGCATGGTCACGGCGGCTATTCTATCAATTAATCGGGGTTAATGATCTGGGGGAAGGCTTGTCATGGCAGCTGCTAGACGGCTTAGTCACGCCGAGATCTTGCTTGAATACAGGGCCATTCCGACGACTGCATCCATCCCCAGCGCGTCGAGGCTGTCGATTTCCTGCTGTGTCGTGATGCCACCGGCGACTATCAGCCGCCGCGACGTGGCTTTCCGGATTGCAGCCACCGTCTCCATCGGGATTCCGCCCATCAACCCCTCCGTATCTATGTGCGTGTAGAGAAAGGTTTCGCAGAATGGTTCGAGGGCCCGAATCATGTCGAACGCGGTAACGGCAGTTTCTTTGCGCCAGCCGTCGATCGCAACCCGGCCGCCTCTGGAATCGAGCGCAAACACCAGCGCNNTTAAGGAGGAACCAAGGATGACCCTGCGCGCACCGGCTTTCAAAATCTCGTTTGCGTTTTCCAGGTTGCGAATCCCGCCGCCCACCTGGCAAGTGAGCCGCTGCACAATCTGGCTCACGATCTGCCGGTTATTCCCGGCACCCCGAGCTGCGTCGAGATCGATCACCTGCACCAGGGGATACTTGGAGAAGCGCTCGATCCAATAATCGAAGTTGTCGAACTCCAGCGCTTTCTTATCGCCTTGCACCAACTGCACAATCTTGCCGCCCATCAGGTCGATCGACGGAATCAGCATGGCCACCTCACCGGCACGCTGGCATGGTGCAGTTCGCGTTTCAATGCGGCGATGTTCTCGATGCCGAAGTGAAAGATGGAAGCCGCCAGAGCCGCGTCGGCGCGACCATCGCGAAACACCTCGATGAAGTCGCGCGCCGATCCTGCTCCTCCTGAGGCAATTACAGGAATCGAAACCGCCTCTGCCACGGCGCGCACCAGCCCGCAATCAAACCCGGATTGAGTTCCGTCGCGATCCATCGAAGTCAGCAGGATTTCCCCGGCGCCGCAAGCGGCTGCTTCCCGCGCCCATTGGATCGCATCCCGCCCCGTGGGAACGCGTCCTCCGGCGATGAACACTTCAAAGCTTTTGTCGGCAGGGCTACCGTCGACCTTTCTGGCATCGATGGCCACCACCACAGCCTGCGAACCAAAGCGTCCCGCGATCTTGCCGATCAATGCGGGATCGCGCACTGCGGCCGAGTTAATGGCAATCTTGTCCGCGCCCGCATCGAAGACCGCCGCTGCATCCTCGAGCTGGCGAATTCCTCCGCCCACTGTAAACGGAACGAACAGCGAGCGTGCTGTGCCGCGAACCGCGTCCAGCAAGGTTTTCCGGTTTCCGCTGGTCGCGGTAATATCGAGCAGCACGATTTCGTCCGCGCCCTGGCGAGCGTGGGCCGTAGCACACTCCGCCGGATCGCCGGCATCGCGTAGATTCTTGAATCGCACCCCCTTCACGACGCGGCCACCATCCATGTCGAGGCAGGCGATGATGCGCTTGGTCAACACGTCAGACCTCACAGAAGTTCTTCAGGATCGCGAGTCCCACGTCTCCTGATTTCTCGGGATGAAACTGCACTCCGAAAATGTTGTCGCGCTCAACGGCGCCGGCAAACTGCAATCCGTATTCAGTGGCCGCCGCCGTCGCGGCAACCAGAGGCGCATGGAAAGAGTGCGTGTAGTAAACAAAGGAATCCTGTGCGATGCCTCGCAACAAGCGTGACCCTGGCTGAACCGTCAGAGAATTCCAGCCGACATGCGGCGACTTCACCGAAGACGGAAACTGCCGGCACTTGCCGGGAAAGATGCCTGCTCCTGCAATCTCGGCGCACTCCTCACTCCCTTCGAACAGCCACTGCATTCCCAAGCAGATTCCGAGAAACGGCTTGCTGGCGGAAG
>PLKR01000351.1:2618-3095 GCA_003140655.1 Acidobacteriaceae bacterium
GGTTGCAGGCTGGTCCGTCACCACGATTTCAGCGCGGAGATAGTCAAACGCCTTCCTCACGGAATTCAGATTGCCCGCGCCGTAATCGACGATGGCGATCATAGAAGTCCCTTGGTGCTCGGTAGCATGCGGCGCAGGCGGCGGTCGCGCGAGCACGCCACGCGCAGGGCGCGNNCCGCGCGCAAAGCCCTCGAAGAAGTCGTGCACCAGTTCGACCTGCAGATCGCCCACGCGCGCCGCGCGAACTTTGGTATCGACGACCGCAGCCGCGCGTCCGCCGAAATCGACAGACGCCAGACCGAGAGTCTCATCCATGGGCATAACAAAGTAACCGGCACGCAGAATACCGCGGCGATTTCCCAAGGCGCGGTCGAAGACCTCACCCAGAGCGATTCCTACGTCTTCCACGGTGTGGTGCTGATCCACGTCCAGGTCGCCAACGGCAGAAAGCTTCAGATCGAATGCGCCGTGCCGCGC
>PLKR01000282.1 GCA_003140655.1 Acidobacteriaceae bacterium
GGATTCGGCAGTTGAAATAAAACTTGCGGCAGGAATCTTGGGTTGGGTGCCTGGAGGTTACTACTCGGTTACAGGGTACCCCCCCCCTCCCCCCTCAATCTTTAGAATCATCGAGTTAAGCATGTTTTGGCCCGCAAAATCCGTAGAACAAAGGACTTACAGGTCAAAATCTAGAGAGCACAGGACTTACGGGCCGATTTCTGACCGGGAGCGTCCTTGCCGCTATTGCCGGATGCACTGCCTCTGCTGGGACAATGATGGAATGAAGTTGGGGCTGTGCGCAAGGTCAGATGTCACAAGGGGGCTGTGGAAATCTTTGGGCGACGCTTCGGGAGAAGATCGATGGCGAAACGCCAAGCTGTTCGCATTGGGAATGCTCATTCTTTGCAAAAGGCGCAAAGGATGGGCCAGCTGCCGGTTGCATCGCTCACTGTTCGCTGTTCACTGTTCATTGTTCATTCGTTCATCGCTCACGGCTAACGTAGCGGAGATCGAGACCAGCCTGGCCTGAATGTGGCGCACTTGCTGCGGCGTGAAAAGTAGAGTGCCCATTCCAATTCTTCGTAACTCCTCGCCTTGCCAATGAGGCCGCATGATTCCCAGCGCGGAGTGGGCATTTGTCCCGAGGAGCAGGTGCCCGATTTCATGGGCCATCACGTGGCCGAGCACTCGGGACGAACTGGCATCGCTGTCCCGGTGCAAAGTTTCCACCGAGGGGTAGAAGACATCGCAGTAGACCCCATCCCCGTCCTTAGACAGGAAAGCGGAGCCAAAAATAGAATCACCAAGGTGCGAGGACCAGGGCACGATGCGTAGTGCGAGATGGGTGAGGCCTAGTGGAGAGCGGCACGCTGCGGCGGTAATGGGACTGGTCTTCGATGGCTGGCATGCGATCCAGGCGATGTCGAGGCCGGCATTTTGAAAAATCCTCGCTGCTTCGTGCTCGGCTTGACTCAAGATGCCCTCCGAGACGCGAGCGTCGTTGTAAATGTTGATGGTGATCTCCGGACCGGCGGGTAGTGCGCTTGCCGCCACCGGAAGACCGGTCGTCAGAAGACAACAAACCAGACGCGCCCGGAAAGATCGGTTCACCACGCTCGCCTCGTGGGGGACTGTCAGCCGAGTGAGCCGGTACCGCAATGGCCTGCGAATCACCAGCAGGTTATTTGCGAATTACCACAGAAGCGCTTTATCTTCAATCGGTTTCAGCGGGGCCTGACCACGGTCGGAAGGTGAAAAGATGCTAAACTCTTGCGCACAAGTTCGAGATGTCTGGCGGCAATCCAATCCGGCAGGTTGAGCGGTTCGGCGTGGCATAGCCAGATCCTGGTCGTTAGCGCGGAGGGCGGGAAAGCTTTACCGGTTACGGAGGGCACCGCTGAGGACAAAGTGCCAAGCTGGTCGTCAGACGGAGCGTTTTTGTACTTCTCATCGAATCGCAATGGCGCCTCGCAGATTTGGAAAGTCCCCGCGAACGGAGGGCAGCCCATGCAAGTTACCCGGCATGGTGGGCTTGCGACATTCGAGTCGTCCGATGGCAGGTTCTTGTACTACGTCAAGGAGAACCAGAACGGTATCTGGCGAATGCCAACCAGCGGCGGCGAAGAGGTCAGAATCCTTGCGCGACCTTCGCCCGAGAACTGGGGAAATTGGGCTTTGTTCGACAGGGGTATCTATTTCGTCGATGAGACCGGTCCGCGCCCGGCCATTGAGTTCCTGGCCTTTGCCACAAATAAGGCTTCTAAAGTCGCTGAGGTAGAAAGTCTGCCGCCGCCTGGTGATCCGGGCTTCACCGTGTCGCCCGACGAAAAGCGCATCCTCTTCTCGCAGGTCGAGAGGTCGCCAGTAGATATCATGCTGGTGGAAAATTTTAGGGACGGGCCGTGAATTAGGAAAAGACCCGACTCAGGCCAGCAAGCTGCTGTCCTCCACTGTTACACTTTCCAGCGATGAACTTTCCTGCGCGCCTCAAGAAACTGCGGGAGCAAGTTGCTTCCGCTGGGCTGGATGCTTTACTCGTAAGCCATCTNNACCGGCAGCGTCTTCTTCACGGACGTGCGCTACGACACGCAGGCGCGAGACGAAGTGAAGGGCGCAAAAGTGATGATTGCGCGCAAGGCGGTGTTGAGCGCTCTTGGGAAGTGGATTGGGGCTCACCGGAAGAAACCGAGAGGATGGACGGTCGGGATTGAGGCCGAACACCTGACCGTGGCGGAAAGAAAACGCCTGGCGGATCTGCTGCCCTCCGGCTTACGGTTAAGGAATGCGCCCGCGATGGTGGAGCGGGCGCGCATGGTGAAGGATGACGCGGAGCTGGCGCTGATCCGGACGGCGGTGCGATTGGGGGCGACGCTATTCGACCGGGCGCTCGAAGTATTGCGGCCGGGAGTCAAAGAGGCGGAGGTGGCGGCGGAGATGGAGTACACGGCGCGCCGGGCGGGAGCGGAGGAAATGTCGTTTCCTACCATCATCGCTTCGGGAGTGCGGTCGGCGCTGCCTCACGGCAGAGCCACGCAGCAAGCCATCGCGCCGGGTGGATTCGTGGTCTGTGATTTCGGTGTTATACTCGCTGGTTATTGCTCGGACCAGACCCGTACGGTATGGGTGGGCGCAGGTTCAGGTGCGAAGGAATCGGGTGCGTCGGGAGAAGAGGCGCGTCACGCATACCAGTCGGTGAAGGAGGCGCAGGCGGCGGCGATTGCGGCTGTGCGGCCGGGCGTTAGCGTCGCGGAAGTGGATGCGGCGGCACGCAGGGTATTGCGCAAGGCCGGGTTGGGGCGATATTTTACGCATTCCACCGGGCACGGGGTAGGTCTGGAGATCCATGAAGCGCCCAGAGTTGCGGCCGCGCAGAAGGAAGTGTTGCAGCCGGGCATGGTCATCACGATCGAACCGGGAGTATACTTCCCCGGCAAATGGGGCGTGAGGATTGAGGACATGGTGGCCGTCAGCGAAGGCGGCTGTGAAGTGTTGACTCCGACCAGCAAGGAGTTTCTTACAATCTAGGGTCTTGGGTGTTTAGGTCTTGGGTGTTAGGCCCTGGATCTCTGGCGTCAGGCCCTTGGATGTTTGCAGGCAGCGGCTAACGGCGTTGGCGTCGCGGATCATTGTCGTCGCGAACCAAGAGAGGCCTAATACCTAACACCTGATACCTAAGACCTGAGTGCCCACCGTACACGAATGAATCAAAAAGAGCTGNNCACCGTGGCGCAGACACGCGCCGAGGCGCCCTACGTGGCCGTGACCGCCCCTCAGTCAGGGCCGCCTGCGGTTGTGACCTCAGTTGCCGCGCCCCCGGCAGCGCCGGTCGAGCCAGTTCAGGAAGAAAACCTGCACATCGTAAAGTCTCCCATCGTGGGGACGCTCTACGAAGCCCCCTCGCCGGGCGCGCCGCCTTTCGTCAAGGTCGGGGACATGGTGGAAGTGGGACAGGTGCTGTGCATTGTCGAGGCGATGAAACTGCTGAATGAGATTG
>PLKR01000181.1:0-5565 GCA_003140655.1 Acidobacteriaceae bacterium
GCATCCGATGCAGGCGAAGAAGGAATTGGCGCGGAGGATCGTGGGGGATTTTCATTCGGCGGAGGCGGCCGCGAAAGCGGCGGAAGACTGGGCCAAGCAGTTTCAGAAAAATGAAATACCGCAGGAGTTGGATTGTGTTGATGTTCGTTTGGCTGATGTAGTTCTCGAGGGTCAAGGGGGAGGTGCAGTCCGTGTAATCGCTCGGCAGGCGGTGGACCCGGGTGACAGGTATCTCATTCGCGTCGACAAATTGATCCGCCAGGCCGGACTCTCGAATTCGAACACTGAGGCAGCAACCAGAGTCAAGAGCGGCGCCGTCACCATAGATGGTGAGAGCATCGGCCCTGAGGAATTTCTCGTGTACATGGCTGCCAATCTTTACGCGGTTCTTCGGGTGGGCCGCCGCATAAAAAAAGTCCGTTTGATTACTTCCCAGACGTCCTGAGCGCAGCAGCTGCCTACGCTATTCCTGGCGCACCCAAAATGCACAGGTCCTTCGTCGGGAGTCCTGCGCTTTGCGCAGGACTCCGCTTCCTCAGGATGACAGCGCAAGGGATCGGCACTATGGCAGCAGGCCGAACACGGCTACGCCATTGGTGGTCCCCACAAACACCTTGCCGTTCACAATCGTTGGTGTGATGTACTTGTTGCCGGCGCCGAACTGGTCGCGGCCGTTGCTGGCCTGGTTGCTGTTGTAGAGCTCGTTCAGATTTGTGGCGTTGTAGGCGTGCAGAACTGCCGGGCTGTTGTTCTCCACCGCCCATACGACTCCATTGCTCGTGCCATTCGCCGAGACGCTGGGCGTCGCCCCGGGATACCCAAAGCTGGTAGGGGTTTGTGCCGTTGCGATGGCTGACAGCTGCGCATTGGTGATCGTGAAAGCCTGGATGGGGCTGCCCACCGAGCCGTAGTAGATCACGTTGTTGAAATACGCGGGCATCGCAAAAACCCCGCCCGGCAAGGCTCCCGCGAGTTCCTGATAGATATTGCTGTTATTGGAGCTGAACTTGCCCATGGAGTCGCGATTCACCAGGTAAAGATTGCTGTCTTTTCCTGCGCCGACCGCCAGATGCAGGGTGTTGCCCGATCCGTCGGTCAGATCGGGCAGCACGATCATCCCGCCGGAACCCAGGTCGGTGTCGCTGCCGCTCTCCGCTACTCCATTGTCCATTTCGAAGTAGTCAGCCACGGCGAGACCGCTTGAGGTGGAAAGCTTCATAAAGGCGTTGCCATAGTCGCCGTCACTGGGGAAACCGCTGGAATTCAAGGTCGTATCGAAGTCTCCGTTGGCGTCGAGAAAATAGATGTTGCCCGAACTGTCGGCGGCGAGCCCGGCTCCGGCCATCCAGATGGCGCCTTCGTTGCCGTTGGGCGTGACATTCAGCACACTCGTCTGCGCCAGCGTGGATTCGCTGTAACCCATGATCCATCCGGTGTAGGGACGTATGTCGCAGTGCGATGCCCAGCCGGTATAGATGACGCCATTCAGCAAGAGCAGCGCGGAGCGCTCCTTGTACTGGGCAGGATCGAAGACCACATCGGTGCCGTTGCTATTGTCACCCGTTCCGGGATAGGTCGCCTGAATATCCACCGGGCCGCTGAACAACTCCGTGCCGAGCGCGAGATCGAGCGCGTGCAGGCGCTGGTGATAGTTGCCCGATCCGTCTTTCGACATGGCCACCACGTAAATCGCTCCATTCGGACCGCGCGTGCGATCAATCACTGGGGTGGAGGTCACGCCGATTTCAGGAGTTACCTGGCCGCAACCACGATTGTCCGATGCTGTTTCGCCCGATTTCAACATCGAGAGTTGCCAGATCGTTGCGCCGGAATCCGCGTCGAAGGCGTAGACGGAATCGTTTTCGGTAGCAACGACCAGCACGTTGTGCGTGCCGTTGTTCGTGCCGTTGTTCGGAACTATGACGTTGGAGGCGTAGAGCGGTTCGGCGTCGACCAGACCATCGACCGAGTAGAAACCCAGCTTGCCAAACTTCGCCGAGGTAACGTTGCTGGTGGTCAGCGTGGTTTCTGTCAAGTTCTGTCCCGTGCGTGCAATGTCGTTGTGGTAGGTGAGCACGTCGGTAGTGGCTGGGGCTGCGGCATTCACCGTGAGACTAACGGAGTTGCTGGTTGCACTTCCCGCCGAGTTGCTGACCACGACTCGATACTGCGAGCCACTTTCAGAGGTCGTGGTCGGAGCCGTGGTGTAGCTTGCCGAGGTCGCACCAGCGATCGGGGTCGTACCCTGCTGCCACTGGTAACTCAAGGGAGCGATTCCCGCTGCCGTCACCGAGAATGTTGCCGCTTGCCCGGCGGTAACCGTCTGGTTCGACGGTTGTTGCGTAATCGAGGGGGCCACGGGAGCTGCGTTTACGGTCAGTGTGGCGGCATTGCTGGCGATGTTTCCCGCCGAATTCTTTACCACGACGCTGAACTGTGCACCACTGTCAGAGGCCGTAGTCGCAGCCGTCGTATAGCTGGCCGAGGTCGCTCCCGTAATTGCAGTTGTACCCTTCTGCCACTGGTAACTCAAGGGAGCGGTTCCCGCTGCCGTCACCGAGAATGTCGCCGTTTGTCCGGCAGTCACGGTCTGGTTCGTGGGCTGAGTCGCAATCGAGGGAGCGGCGGAGCTATCGCCGGGCCCGGATGCGTTGTTGCCGGGTGTAGATACGCCGCTGCAGCCTGCCAGAAAGAGGCTAACTATAAGAAAACACAATATATCCGTTAGCCGTCGAACGTTCATTCGCCCCCTTGAGTCAGAGATTTTTCTGGCATCATCATGATGCCACCCGGTCGAGAAGGGTTGGAAGGTCACGAAAGTACGGAAACCGCCTGGCTTAGGAGGGCTGCGGCGCTGGCCGCGCGGACAAGTCCTTGAGACTTCTCGTTCCTGCTAACGAGTTAGACTCTGTTACTCTCAACCGCTGCATATGCGCGCCGCCGCCATTCTCGGGCTGGGATGTTCCGCGAAAAACCTCAAGCCGTTCCAGACGGATGAAACGATCGAATGGCGGATCGGGATGCCCGCCGCTGCGGACCAGGCGGACATCGTCCTGCTCTTTGGGGGCGATGGCACTATCCACCGGCATTTGGGTCGATTGGTGAAGCTTGGGTTGCCTGTGTTGGTCGTCCCTGCCGGCAGCGGTAACGACTTTGCCCGCGCGCTGGGGCTGCGCCGCGGGCGCGATTCGCTCGCCGCGTGGCAATGCTTCTGGAGCGGACAAGGCAACGTACGCGCGATCGATCTGGGAGTAATCACTCCGCTGGACGACGCGGGCGAGGCGCCCGCGCCACACGAGCCTCGCAACCTGGCACTCGGTACCCGGCACTATTTCTGCAGCGTGTCCGGGGTTGGGCTTGACGGCGAAGTGGCCCGCAGGGCTAACCAACTGCCGCGCTGGCTGCGCGGACACGGCGGCTACGCGTTGACCCTGGCTCCGACGATCTTTCGCTTTGCTCCGCTCCCCATGAAGATTTTCACGCCAGACAAAGCCGGTGGCTGGGAAACTTGCAGCGACCAGCCCACGATCCTAGCGGCTTTCGCCAACACTTCCACTTACGGCGGCGGCATGAAGATCGCGCCCCACGCGCAGATGGATGACGGCCAACTCGATGTCTGCGTGATCGGAGGCGTCGATCCCTTCAAGCTCGTGTGCATGTTTCCCACGATTTACTTTGGCCGCCACCTGAGTATCCGTGAAGTGGAGTACTTCCGGGCAACGCGCCTGCGCGTGGAAACCGAGACTCCGCTCGATGTCTACGCCGATGGCGAATACGTCTGCCAAACGCCCGTCGAAATCACCGTAGAGCAAGCCACGTTGCAGGTGATTGTTGGTGCGGAAAGTCATAAACTTGACAGCCCCGGCGGTCCGTCGCATGGTCTTAAGCTATGAGCCGATTTTTGCAACTGCTGCTGGTGCTGGCGATGACCTCGGCGCCGCTGTGTGCACAAACGCACTGGGAACTGGTTTGGAGCGACGAGTTCAAGGGGGCAGCTGGATTGGCGCCCGATTCCACTAAGTGGACCTATGACCTGGGTGCGAGCGGCTGGGGAAATCGCGAACTCGAAAGCTACACCGACAGCCGCGAAAATTCCTACCTCGACGGCAAGGGCCATCTGGTAATCCGCGCTTTGCGCGCGCCTGATGGCAGCTTCACCTCGGCGAGGCTCAAGACCCAGGGCAAGTTCTCCACTGAGTATGGAAAGATTGAAGCTCGCATCAAACTTCCGCGTGGGCAAGGAATGTGGCCGGCTTTCTGGATGCTGGGCGCGGACATCGGCTCTGTAGGCTGGCCGGCCTGTGGCGAGATCGACGTCATGGAGAACTTGGGACGCGAGCCACGGCTGAACCATGGTTCGCTACACGGGCCGAACTATCCCAAAACCGGCATTACAGCCCGGTATGAATTGCCCCATGGCGATCTTTTCTACAAGGCCTTTCATCGGTTCGCGGTCGAATGGTCCCCAGACAGGATAGACTTTTTTGTCGACGGAGTTTCCTATGAAACCGTGACTCCGGCCTCTCTTCCTCCGGGCGCGAATTGGGTTTTCCGCCGCCCGTTTTTCTTTCTGCTGAATGTTGCGGTGGGCGGAGACTGGCCCGGAAAGCCCGACGGCACAACTGTATTTCCGCAGGAGATGCTGGTGGACTATGTTCGAGTGTGGAAGGCCGCAGAATCTGAGTAGCTGTTTCACGCGCCCGTTCCTTCCCGGTGCTAAACTTTCCTCATGCCTGACCAACGTTCCCGCACCGTGCTCTGGATTCTGATTGGAGGAGGAGCATTCTTCCTCTTTGTGCTGGCAGTGTTTTCGCTGGTTTACCTGACGCTGCATGCAGGCAGCAGTCAAACTGGATTTAGCGGTTTTGGCGACCGCATCGGCGTGGTGGACCTTGATGGCGTTATTCTCTCGCCGCAGCCTGTAGTCGGCCAACTGAAGAAGTTTGCCGACGACTCTTCGATTAAAGCTATCATCCTGCACGTGAACTCGCCCGGCGGCGGCGTGGCTGCGTCGGAAGAGATCTATCGTGAGGTCAAGCGAATCAACCAGGAGAAGAAGAAGCGCGTCGTGGTTTCCATCGAAACCGTGGGCGCCAGCGGCGCGTACTACATCGCGTCAGCCTCGAATAAGATCTATGCCGACCAGGGCAGCATCGTGGGCTCGATCGGCGTCATCGCCGAGTGGGTGAACTATGGCGACCTGCTGAAGTGGGCCAAGCTGAAAAATGTCGTGTTCAAGACCGGCGAGTTCAAGGACACGGGGAACCCAGCCCGTGAACTCACACCCGCGGAGCAGGCCTACATGCAGTCGCTGATCGACAACATGTTTGGACAGTTCGTTCAGGCAGTGGCCGACGGGCGCGGCATGAAGTTCGACGACGTGAAAGCCATTGCCGACGGTAAGGTGTGGACCGGCAAGGAAGCTCTATCCATGAAGCTGATTGACAACGTGGGCGACTTTGAAGCCGTGGTCAACGACACGGCGAAATCGGTAGGCATTTCCGGGGAACCGACGCTGGTGCACCCGGAGAAAGATCGCCGAACACTGCTCGATCTGATGCTGGG
>PLKR01000181.1:5605-6048 GCA_003140655.1 Acidobacteriaceae bacterium
GACCTGGGATCTCGTCGTCCCAAAACTGAGACTTGCGTACAACCCCTGAAATTTGAGAAGGTTATGGGAGGTTGCCAATATGGAACCGGGGTTGTCGCTCTTATGTGGCGACTGCTCAGTGCAAGGCTGGCCGGGAGCGAAGAGGGATTATGACGAAAGCCGATCTGATCGATGAAGTCTCGCGTTTAGCTGAACTTACGCGCAAAGACAGCGAAGTGATCGTGGAGACGATCTTTGACAGCGTGGTCCGGTCCTTGCGCGCGGGCGACAAGATCGAGATCCGCGGCTTTGGCAGCTTCCGAACCCGCCAGCGCAAGCCCCGCATGGGCCGCAATCCCAAAACCGGAGAGAAGGTCGAAGTGCCCGCCAAGAAGATCCCTTTCTTCAAGCCCAGCAAGGAGTTAAAGGATCTGGTGAATGAAGGAATCGCCGACGCGGCAGCG
>PLKR01000168.1 GCA_003140655.1 Acidobacteriaceae bacterium
GGAGGATGTGAAGCAGGGCGAGAAATTCAACATGGTAAATGTCCGTTCCATTCGCCCCGGACACGGGCTTCACCCGCGGCATCTAACCGAAGTGTTGGGCAAGCGCGCGGCGCAGGGGATCAAGCGTGGTACTCCTCTGAGTTGGGAGTTTGTGGTCCGATCATGAGGTGCTTGTCGTGAGTCCGATTTTGAAGCGCGTTGGGTAGTACAAATAGCGATTTGGGGACAGTCGGCGCCAGACGCCACGCGATTCCGCGGTCGCCAACCTTGAGTTTATCGCCACCCCCATACGAAGGATGAAAAATGTTTAAACTAAGTTGCAAGCAAGGATGACTCGCCTCCAAACTCGCCTCATCACCGTCTTTACGCCGTCGGACGCCGCTGCAGGCAACACCAATGCCCAAAACCTGACGGTAAAGGAGATCGCTGCCCGTCTGCCCGAAGACCAATTTCACGTGACCATGCTTTGCGATGGGGAAGTTCCCGACGCGCGCCTGGCCGCCCGCAGGAACACGCGACTTGTGACGTGGACCAAACATGGAAATACGGCTCGCCTGCTGCGACACTGCCTTTTCCCTCCTCCGGATATTTATTTTTTCCCCCGTATCGGTCCCTTAGATCGTATTTTCTTCAACCTGCGAAAGCGCATGGGACTGAGAACGGCACTTATCACCTATATCGTTATGGCCATGGATGCAGTGACCGGCAGGGGAATGATCGGCCGCTCCATCGTGGAGGGGGACATCGTGTTTGGCAACTCCAAACATGTCGTGGAGACGATCCGCCGGATGTTCGGGGTGGAAGCGAGTCCGATTTATGATGGAATTGACCGGCGCTATTATTTTCCCGCCAAAGAACGCGCCGATAACGTCGTGCCGGTCGTGTTGTATGCGGGATCGTTGCAGCCGCGCAAGCGGGTGGAGTTGGTGATCCAACAGGCCGCACGCTTGCCCGGCTTGCAGTTCCGGCTGGCTGGCAAGGGCGAAACTGAAATACGTTGCCGCGATCTCGCGCAACGACTCGGTTGCCGGAATGTAAGTTTTCTGGGACACCTGTCTTCCGCGAAGCTGGGCGAGGAAATGCGGAAAGCAGACATTTTCTTTTTTCCCAGCGTCCTGGAAGGAAATCCGCAAGTGTTGCTGCATGCCGGAGCCTGCGGACTGCCATGCGTTGCTATGGAGCTTTACCGCTCGGATTATGTAATCGACGGCAAAACCGGCTTTCTGGCCCGGTCGGATGGAGAGCTTTCCGAGAGTCTGGACCGGCTCGCTGGCGATGCCGTTCTACGCCGGTCCTTCGCCGCCGCCGCGGTTCACCACACCGGTCAGTTTGATTGGGACGATATCGCCAGGCAGTGGGCGGTCGTGTTTCAGGAGACGGTGGCAAAGCATCCGCGTTACTTTCAACGAAGAGCGTCTTAAGCAGTGCTGCCCCGCGCATGGCGACTCCAACCATGAATCGAACGAGTGCGCTAGTGCGGTACGGCGGATTCTTTTTGTCGGTGGGAACGGCACGCGCCCTTGGGGCGGTGATCACCTCGGTCACGTTTCCGATTCTGGTGCGGCGCCTGGGCGTTGAGATGTACGGGCTCTGGAGCTACGTGGTGGCGCTGTGCGCATTCTTCGAGGTGGTGGCCAATCCGGGACTTACCACTCACATTGTTCAACAGGTTGCCGCCCGCCGGCACGGTGCCGCCGAACTGATCCCGGATTTTCTTGCCCTGCGCGGGTTGAGCATCCTGACCGCAATTATTATCCTGCAGGTGGTTGCGGGTTTTGAGGTTCGCCCCGATGTGCGTTGGTTGCTGCGCTGGTANNGAGCTATTTCACGTCCGCTCACTGCTTGCTTTGATTCAGCAGGCTTTATATGCCGCGGGAGTTCTACTCCTGGTCCGGACTCCGAAAGACATTATTTGGGTTCCCGCCAGCATTTTGGGATCGGCACTAGTAACGAACCTGGCGGGATGGCTGGCGCTATGGCACAACGGATTCCGTCCGGGACTAGTCATTGCTCCCCGTCGCTGGCGGGCAATCCTGGTGCCGAGCTTCCACTACGCGGCGACCAGCATGATGGCCACGGTTTACCACCGGAGCGGACACATCGTCGTGCGCTGGTTTCTGGGTGATCACGCTCTNNCCGGGTTAAGACGGTCCGTCGATGCCGCCGTGTCAGCCCTGGCTGTCGCCAGCATTCCGCTCACGCTCGGCACTCTCGCCACCGCTCATCTGGTGGTACCGTGGGTCCTGGGAGCTAGTTATGCGGGCGCCGTCGCCCCGGTGCGCTGGATGGCAGCCTATCTTCTGGCGGCTCCCATTGCATCTCTGCTGTCGGGAACGATTCTCTACGCTCTGGGCCGGCATCGTGCCTATCTGGCGTCAGCGACTGTAGGCGCCTTCGCGGCGGTACTACTTTCGCTGATACTGGTTCGCACTCTCGGTCTGACCGGGGTTTGCATTGCTTTCGTCCTCGCCGAAATTGCGGTGGGCGCCACCGCGTACCTGTTGATTCCCAGTGATCTGAAGGGTCTCTGGAGGAATCCCATCATCGTGGTCGCGGGATTTTCGGGGTTGCTGATGGTCGCAGCGGTCAGGCTGGTGAATTCCTATAATGCTCGACCGCTGCTTGTGGTCGCGGTTGGCGCGGCCGTCTATTTGATTGCATTGGGTGTGCTGGGCAGAAGCTCACTGCAGCGGCAATTCGGGGGCGCGAAGTGATTGCGAATGCAAAGTCAGGGAAAGTGCGGTACTCGCAGACCGAGTCAGCGCGTGGGATGGACATCGTCCGCCCTTCTCTGACCGACTTCAGCTATCTGGACTGCCGGCGTCGTACTCAATTGATTCGAGAAGTCGCAGTGCGGCTCCAGCCCGGAACAACGAAGATATTGCTCGACATCGGCGGCAGGGGGAAACCTTACGCGGAATACTTCCGCGACCGGGTACTCTGGCATTTCGTCGTAGATATTGAACCGGGCGCTTCGGTGGATTTTGTCGGGGACGCTCGCGTTCTGCCGGTGGCCGAGGGCAGCGTCGATGTCGTCCTTTGCACCCAGGTCATTGAGCACGTCCCAGAGCCGGTTCGCGTTCTGCAGGAAATCTTTCGCGTGTTGCGTCCGGGTGGCACGCTGATCTTAAGCGTGCCTGCCATCTTCCCCCAGCACGGCTCGCCGGGAGATTATTGGCGCTACATGCCGCAGGGGCTGGCATGGCTGCTGCGGGATTTTCACAATCTTGAAATACAGGGGGAAACTGGCACGGTTGGCAGCCTGTTTCTAGTCTTCAATATGTATTTGTACGTCTTCACCGGCCCCTGGCCATGGATGAGGAGATTGGCCAGCCTTTGCATTTGTCCGATTACAAATCTTCTGGGCCGCACTGCTGCCGCAATTTATCGCGGCGATCAGTTCGCCAGCAACTACTTCGTCGTGGCGACGCGTTAAGGTGAAAAACTCGGAGTTCCATCTTCGCAGGAGTGTTTTTCGAGACTTAGCGCGTCCCGGATACTTCCGCCGGGAGTCGAGGGCTTGATCCCCAAGTTGGTAATCGTTACCGAGATCATTGCGCCGTACCGGATTCCTGTTTTCAATGCCCTGGCGGAGAGACGGGAAATTGACCTGCATGTTATGTTTCTTTCCGAGAACGACGCCACCTTGCGCCAGTGGCGAGTGTATAAAGACGAGATCAAGTTTCAATACGATGTGCTTCCGTCGTGGCGGCAGCGCCTCGGCAGACATAACATTTTGCTCAATCGCGGGGTTATTTCAGCCTTAAACAAGATCAACCCCGACGCTGTGTTGTGCGGCGGATACAACTATCTGGCCTCCTGGGAGTCCGCTGGTTGGGCGAGACTCCATCGCGTGCCATTGTTGCTGTGGTCGGAAAGCACGGCGTTGGACAACCGACGAGGACATTCTATTGTGGAGTTCATGAAGCGACGCTTCTTGAGTCTGTGCCGGGCCTTTGTTGTTCCAGGCAAATCGTCGTCGCAGTATTTGAGCGATCTTGGAATTCGGGATGAGCGCGTTTTTACAGCGCCCAACGCCGTTGACATCCAGTTGTTTGCGACATTGGCGGAAGAAGCGAGCCGAAGAGAATTCCAAGTGCGCGCCCGCCTCTCTCTGCCGTTGCGATACTTCGTTTACATTGGCCGATTGGTGCGGGCCAAGGGAGTATTCGATCTTCTGGAAGCCTATGCCCAGTTGGACGGTGAGATTCGCGCGCGCGTTGGGTTAGTATTTGTGGGAGATGGTGCGGACCGCGCCGAACTGATGGAACGAGCTTCACGAATTGCACCGGGGACCGTCCAGTTTTCTGGCTTTGTGCAGCGCGAGGGATTGCCCCAGTTTTATGCTTTGGCCGATGCATTGGTTTTCCCCACTCACAGTGATCCCTGGGGGTTGGTGGTGAACGAAGCGATGTCGTGTGGTTTGCCAGTGATCGCCACCAGCGTTGCCGGATGTGTGCCGGATCTGGTGCAAGACGGCTGGAATGGATTTGTGGTCCCGCCTCGAGATGCGTCTCACCTCGCCGCCGCGATGTCAGATTTAGCGGACAATTCCGCACTGCGAATTGAAATGGGTTCCAGGGGCAGGGAACGAGTAAATGCGTATTCTCCCGCGGCTTGGGCTGAGGGATTGGTAAGAGCAATGGAATCCATCTGTGCGAGGGAGCAATGAAGAGCAGAGTTCAGGTAATTCTCCTCCCTCTGGGAATGATTGTTTGTCTGGCGCTGTTTGCTCTGGTGGAGAGCCGCCCGGTCTGGTTCGCCAACACAACCTTTCTCGAGGCGTTCCTCGCGTTGCAGATTGCGTTCATTGGCCTGACACATTATGAAACAGTATTCTTTCCTCTCTTGATATTCACATTTCTTTGGGCAGGATCATCGCTGCCCTATTATGGAACCGGGATGGCGCTGCGCTGGCTTTTTCTGGCGGTGGGCGCATTAGGCGGCTTCGTCATCTGGATCAAGAATCCACGGCCGCGACATTTTGTGGCCTTCCATCTGGTGGCCTTGCTGTGCGTGCTTTCCGCGCTCGTCTCCGCCGTAGTTTCCGAGATACCGAAAACAGCTTTGCTGAAAGTAGCCAGCCTGTTTTTGCTGTTCCTGTATGCGTCCTCGGGAGCCCGTGCATCGATCGCCGGACGGCAGCACAAATTTATGAACGGCTTGGTGCTGGCATGTGAGGTGCTGGCTTATGTCTCGGCAGCGTGTTACTTCGCTTTGGGTTACCCCGTTTTCGGCAACCCTAACGCTCTGGGGGCGATTATCGGCGTTGCCATAGTTCCGGTCTTGCTGTGGGCGGCTCTGGCGGCTGAAACTCGGGGTCTGAGGCAGCGCCGATTTTTTGCCCTGGCCTTGTGTGGCGTGCTGCTTTACCAGGCCAACTCACGCGCCTCGACTTTAGCTGCAATTGTGGTAGTCCTGGTGCTCACGGTGGGTCTGCGTCACCAGCGGTTGCTCTTGCAGTGTGCCTTTGTTTCTGTCTTGTTCCTCACTGCGATGGCGGTGATTAGTCCCAGCCAGATGGAGGAACGGGTTACGGAGTTCACTGGAAGGGCCATTTACAAAGCAGCTGGCACTCATCCCGGCGCGCTAGGGTCCCGCCTTTCACCGTGGACTGAGACGCTTTCGGTTGTCAAGCGGCGCCCTTGGTTTGGCACTGGTTTTGGCACCAGTGAACTGGGCGAATTTCGCCCGGGCCTGAGTGCGTCTTCCATATACACGATAGAAGGGAGCAACCGGGAGCATGGCAATAGCTATTTGGCGATGGCGGAGTATTTGGGGCTGCTAGGCTCCGTGCCGTTTCTGGTCTTGCTTCTCATGCTGGTTCGGATATTGGTTCGAACCTTTAGTTGGATGCGGAGAACCGCGAATCCCTACCACTACTGCATTCCGTTTACGCTGGTTGTGATCGCGGGTTTGGTGCATGCCTTCTTTGAAGACTGGCTGTTCGCGGTGGGATCTTATCTCTGCTTGTTCTTTTGGGTGTCGGTTTTTCTGCTGATAGACCTGGCGCCGGAACTCAAGGCCGAACTGCGAATGCCCGCCTCCAAGCCCTTCCCTGCGTTCGCTCAGCCGCAGGTGCTAGGGCGACCGACGGCCTAGTCAAGCACAAGCCCTCTAATGGTTATGTTGGAATTCTGAATCTCGGCGGCTGCGAAGGCAAGAAAGCCAGTCCGATCAGGACGGAACCGCCAGGGTGTGAAACCAGGCCCGGTCAATGGGCTGGTGGGGATGGACTTGCGCCCCGTAGAGCTTGTATTTTGCGTTGTGCAACATCTTCGTGAGTTCATCCGAGTTCTGCGCCGAGACCTCGCACCAGATTGTCGGTCTGACTTCTTTCAGCAGCCGTTGTGCCCCCTTCAAAACTCCCACCTCGTGGGTCTCCGCGTCGATCTTCAACACGGAAGGAGGGGTGAAAGACTCCAGAAGAAAATCCAAGGTTAGCGAGACGGTCGGCTGAACGAACCGCGCACCCCTCGCCTCGGTTGACCCCATAGCCTCAATCAAGTGGTTCGAGGCCCTGGCCCTTTTGGCGATTGCCAGCTTGGAGATCCGGTTTGAATCTGAAATTGACGCGCATAAAACTTCAACCGGCGCACATTTGTATTGGCCGGCCCCCAGTTGCTGAGAAGAGCGATTGATCAAATGCGCAAGCCAGAAATCCGGCTCGATGGCCAATACCAGTCCAGATTGTCCCGACAGGGCAGCAGCACAAAGACTGAACAGCCCGACGTTGGCGCCCACGTCCCATACTACAGAGCCTGGCTTCACGAGTTCTTCCGCCATGCTATACAGGACGGGATCTACTCTCGACATAGCCGACCAATAGCGCAGGCCCGCCTCGGGCGTGACATATATGGGGAGGCGGCCAAATTTCGATGGGAGCCGGCGCCGCAATACAACTCCCCTGCTCAAAAGTTCCGCCAATCTACGAATGCTCATGGCTCCCGGCTCAATTTTCGATGTTTGAAGCTGGTAGTATACTGGCTTCCAACAAATCACCGAACAATCAGCGTGTTGGGAGCACCGGGAGAAGTGGGGATGGCGGATTCGTTAGAGTCTCGGATGAATGACGATCTGATCCACCAAGAATCTTTCGGCCAGCGAGTGAACATCCTGGAATGTACGCTGCGGGATGGAAGCTACGCCGTAGATTTCAAATTTACCGAAAACGACACTGCGATCCTGGCAGGAGTTCTGGGCCGGCTTGGTTTTCGCTGGATTGAAGTGGGTCACGGCGTCGGACTGGGGGCCATGAAGGCCGGCAAGGGAACGATGCCGACCACGGACGAACGGCTCATCGAAGCCGCGAAGCGGGCCGCACCCAAGGCTCAGATTGGTTGCTTCTTCATTCCTGGAATTGGGACGGCCGACCAACTCAAGTCCGCGCGCGCCGTGGGCCTGGACTTTGTCCGCATCGGTTACAACGCTCCGGAAATCGAGGATGCTTATCCTTATTTGACGTTGGCCAAGGAATTGGGGCTGAAACCTTGTCTCAACTTCATGAAGACCTATGGCATCTCGCCCGAAGCTTTTGGCGAGAAGGCGAGGGAAGGCGCGGCAGCCGGGGCGGATGTTATTTACTGCGTAGACTCCGCAGGTAGTATGTTCCCCGAAGACGTGCGTAAATATCTGAGCGCTGCGCGCGACCGTTGCGCGTGCGAATTGGGCTTCCATGGGCACAGCAACCTGCAATTCGCCGTGGCCAACAGCGTAGAAGCGGTTCGTTGCGGCGCCAGCTTTATCGACACCACACTCTTCGGATTGGGACGGAGCGCAGGCAATGCCCCCACCGAGATCGCAGTGGCCGTCTTCAATAATCTTGGGATTGAAACTGGTATCGATCTCTTCGATGTGATGGATGCCGCAGAAGAATTCATGGGTCCACTCATGTCGCAGATGCAGCTTTACGACATGATGTCGGTGGCGATGGGATGCAGCCAATTTCATTCTTCGTTTCTTCCTAAGGTTGCCGCGGCGGCACACAAGCATGGAGTTGAGCTGCGAAGGCTCGTAGTCGCCATGGGCAAGCTTGACCCCGTCAACCTCGATGAAGACAATCTGAATCGCGTGGCTGGCAGTTTGCCGAAAGCGACGGCAGAGAAAAGACGCGAGATGCTGACGTCGTTCGCTGTGCCCGGCATCTCCGCACACCGCATCAGCAGTTCGCTCTCGGCGGTGCAGTCGTTAGTGGACGGAATGATCGTCACCTGTGCCAAACGCCGCGCCCGGCCGGTGCTGGAGCTCGTCGCTTCCGAATTGCCTTCTTCCGGCCTGGTCTTGGCGGACTTGGTTCTGGCGGAAGGCCCGGTTGTCCTCGGCAGAGTAGTTTACGGTTCATTCGAAGTGTTGGAGCAGGTCTTAAGGATGACGGGTAGTAGCGTGCCGTTGTATTTAAGTGACAAAGATGGAGGCGCGTGGGCTGCGGAGTGGCCTGCATCCCTGAAAGAAATTGTGGGTGCGGAGAGAATTCTGCCCGTGCGCTCGAACCGCCTGTTTGCGTGTTACATGGAAGATGTCGTGCTGACCACGGCCCAGCGATATGGCGACTTCTGCATGATGATCTACGGAAGCCCGAATAGCGCCTTCCTGCGGCATTGCTCCGAGACTTTCCACAACGTTGTGGTGCACGGCAACTTGCCGTCTGGAGCGCGTGAGAACTGTTGGCAGATGGTGGATTTCTCTGACCGTATGCATTTCGACTTGGGGATTGGTGTCGCTCTGCTTCTTTGTCCACCGAGTGCCGCGGACTCCGCCTCGATTGATCAGTTGCTGTTGCCGGAAGGAATTGTGATCACCGCCGGCCATTTCCCCCGTTTTGAAATGGATGTTCCCGGCCGCGCGATTCTGCGCCTCGATCCCAACCACGCCTATCGCGGCCAGATGGACCGGTGGGTGGCCATCTCGAATCTCATGAAGTCGGCTCAACCCAGTCCTTTGGCGATGCAATGACGATCGCCGAAATGACGATCCGGGAAACGATCATGGATGTCATGGCGCGCCGCGAGGGGCAGGTCTTCCTGTTAGACGCAATCACCGGCCGCGAAATTACTTACCGCGAGTTTCACCGGCAAGCCTGTGCTCTGGCTGCGGAACTCCGCCGGCGCGGCGTGCGGAAGAGTGACCGCATCGGGGTGATGGTTCCGAACTGCTGTGAACTGGCGGTGCTTTATTTTGCTTGCATTTATCTCGGGGCAGTAATCGTCCCCATCAATCCAGTCCTGAGCAAGAGTGACGTTCAATTCATATTGACGAACTGCAAGCCCACACTCATTGTAGCGAGCGCAACCTGCTCAGACGCAATTAAAGATTTTCACGCGAATATGCTGCGGTTGGTCACGGCACATGAAGCGATCATAGACTCGAACGAGCCCGACCAAGTCAGGATTGACGACTTCGAAAACGCAACAGAGTTTGTGCCGCTCGAAACAGCGGATGGCGAAGATCTGGCTGTAATCATGTACACGTCGGGCACTTCCGCGAAGCCCAAGGGGTTGGCGCACAAACTGGGACGCATGTTCCNNTGACGCTTTCGATGGCATACATGGGTGGTCTCTACAACCTGCTTGTTCTACCATTCTTGTGTGGCGCCAGTGTGGTGGTGGATCACGTCTTCGATGCGCGTTCGAGCCTGAATTTCTGGGACAAGGCGAAGAACAATCAGGTCAACACACTTTGGCTGGCTCCGACCGTGTTGTCGATTCTGTTGAGAATGGATCGTGGCCACACCGGTGAGAACTTTTGCCGCAACTCGGTGCGGCACGCGTTCGTGGGGTTCGCTCCGCTTCCACACAAGGTAAAGGATGAGTTCGAAACGCGCTACGCCGTGCGGTTGATTGAGAATTACGGTCTCTCGGAGACTCTCTTTGTTACCGCTCGTTCCCAGGGAAATCCCGGCGGGCACGGCTACGTGGGCGAGATTCTGCCAGGAATTAGACTCACCATCCTAAGCGACGAAGGAGAATCTGTTGCAGCCGGCACGGATGGAGAAGTGCAGATCCTGACGCCCGATCTGATGGCCGGCTACCTGGACGCCGGTGGGGACCTGTTGGAAATGGATGCTTCGGCATGGTTCCCGACCGGCGACGTGGGCCATCTTGACCATCAGGGATCACTTTTTATTACCGGCCGCAAGAAAGACCTCATCATTCGTGGGGGCGTGAACATCAGCCCCGCAGCCATCGAAGAAGCGCTGATGCACCTCGACGGCATCGCTGACGTTGCCGTGGTGAGTATTCCTCACGAACTCTATGGCGAAGATATCGTGGCTGTCCTGAAACTCGAGGCGGGTGTGGAGCTCGAGTCCATGCTGGATTTGGTGGTCGCGCATGCGAGACGCACTTTGGCGCAGCATCAGCAACCCGCCCGGTACATCGCGATTGATGAACTTCCCAGAACTGCGAATGGCAAAGTGCAGAAGGCCCGCATTCGCGAGTTGGTGGCGGAGAAGCTGCAAGCAGGCTCGACCTCGAATCTCCGAACGCAGGTGACGGAGAGCGCGCGCGTATCTCATTGATGCTCCGAACTATTGATGTTCCGTAGTGAAGGTCCGCACTGAAACCTCGGAACCATAGACGCATGAAAATTATCGACCTTTCATTGCCCATCGAAGAAGGCATGATGACGTTTCCCACGCACTGGCATCCCGTGGTTGAGGTTACAATTCTCGGCCGGCATGGGATCGAAGGCCGCGAGACCCGCAAACTCGTCCTGGGAACGCACATTGGCACCCATGCGGATGCGCCACGTCATTTCATCCCAAATGGCACGACCATCGATGAAGTTTCCCTGGATGTGCTGATTGGCCCAGCCACGGTGGCGGACTTCACAGGCTGCCGGCCTTTGCAAGAGATCGACATTGCGGACCTCAAGCAGAGATTAGGCGAGAACGTGCCCGCGCGCTTGATTCTGCGGACTGGTTGGTCCGAGTATTTTGGCAACATGAAGTTCTATAACGAATACCCATTTCTGTCCGAAAATGCAGCTCACTGGCTGGTGGAAAAGGGCGTGCGGCTTATTGCGATGGACACTCCATCCCCAGATAACCCAGCCCATTCGCGAGGAACTCCCAAGGACTCTCCCAACCACAAAGTACTGTTGGGCGCGGGGGTCGTGCTGGTGGAATATGTCGCTAACCTCAAGGCCCTGACTGCAGCGGAAGTTGAACTCATCGTGATGCCTCTGAAGTTGAAGGGATGCGACGGTTCGCCGGCCCGCTGCGTGGCCATCGAAAGATGAAGCGAGGGGAAGAGTTGAAGGCACAAGTACAGGATTGGCTTACAAACTGGTTCGTGGCGAGGGTGAAGATCGGCAAGAGCGCACCAGAAACCCTGCGCGACACCGACTACTTCGAGGCCGGATGGCTCACTTCGATGGAGGTAGTGGAATTCGTTACGGAGATCGAGCAACGGTTTGGCATGCAGTTTTCCGATCGCGATTTGCAGGATCCACGTTTCGTGACCATCGCAGGCCTTACCGAGTTGATTCTGGAACGCTCGACTGAGACCAGTCAGAGCAGGTAACTTCAAACATTGCGCACCCACCCTCAGTTCGCGCCTGGAACATAGTGGAGAAAGACATACCAGCAAAGCTGCACGTCCTGACACTCACGCCCTTTTATCCCTCCGATGGGGACGAAGTGAGTGGTTGCTTTGTGGCCGAGACTCTTAGACAACTCAAGGCTTACGGTGTGGCATCCTCGGTGATTGCGGTCGATTCGATTTATCACGCCAGCCGGCGGACAAGCCGGGAGTCTCCCGCCGAGCGGATGCGCTATCCGCAACTGCCCGGAAACTTCGGTCTGTCGAGCGCGGGTAAATTCTTGGGCGCGCTTCTTCTGAGAAGAGTTCAGCAACTGCATCGGCAGTCGCCGATTCATGTGATCCATGCTCATGCAGCGCTGCCTTGCGGACATGCCGCGGCATTGCTTTCGCGGCGATTGGGCATTCCGTTTGTTGTTACCATTCATGGTCTGGACGTCTTCAATAGTTGTTTCCAGAAAGGGATCGCAGCAGGATGGCGCCGCAAAGCTTCCTTGAACGTCTACGAAAGCGCAAACAAAGTGGTCTGTATCAGCCGCAAGGTGCGGCGATTGCTGACGGATGCGATGGGAACAGGCGTTGCCTCTGAGGTTGTTTACAACGGCACGGATCCGAGCGTGTTTGCGCCCGGCACTGCGCAAGAAAAAACTCCGACCATTCTGATGGTTGGGAATCTGCTGGCGGGAAAAGGGCACGAGCTTGTACTGAGGGCCTTCAGCCGAGTGGAAGATTCACATCCAGATCTGCAATGCCGCATCATCGGAGAAGGAGCGGATCGAGATCGGTTTGTCGGCTTGGCCAAAGACCTGGGCATCAGCGATCAGGTGCATTTTCTCGGGCGCCGAAGCCGCTCCGAAGTTGCGGAGGCCATGCGTAACTGTACGATTTTTGTGCTGCCCAGCCGATACGAGGGACTGGGATGTGTTTATCTGGAAGCGA
>PLKR01000242.1 GCA_003140655.1 Acidobacteriaceae bacterium
TAACGGTCGACGGTGGTGCTGGCGCCATTTACAACGCGCCCGTGAACCCGCAACTTTATACTGGAACCATTCAGTCGCAGAATCGCAACTTCAAGCAGGGAATAATCCAGCAATTCAACCTCAATATCGAACGGCAACTGCCGGGGAATGTGGTGCTGACAGTGGGCTATGGTGGCTCACGCACCGCCCACGTTCTGGTGAGCCAGTTGAACGAAAATATCGCCTCTCCAGAGGCGTGCGACCCAACAACTCCTACTTATAATCCCACCTACCACGTGGGCTGCGGCTTCCCATCTTACCCGTACGCTGCACCCTTTCAGAGCGTCGACACCAACAACAGCATCGGCGCCGCCCGTTATGATTCTCTCCAAGTCAAGGCTGAAACCAAGAGTGCGCGGCATGGCCTCTACGCCCTGATCGGCTATACCTATTCCCGCAATTTCGATTCCGGCTTGACGGACGGCCTCGGTACCAGCCCCGGCGCGTTGTACTACCCGCTCCCCGGATTCAACAAACTAGATTGGGGTTTGTCTCAGTTGAACCTCAATGACAGCTTCACCGCCAGCGTCCTCTACGATCTGCCATTCGGCAAGGGCAAGAAGTATGGCAGCGGCTGGAGCGGAGCCACCAACGCCATCCTGGGGCATTGGCAAGTGAATTTGATTGAAAGAGCGACGTCCGGTTTCCCGCTGTTCGTGGTCGATAGCGCCGATGAATCGGGAGTATTCTTCTACTACAACTGCTGTACTCTTCAGCGTCCGAACGAGGTGGGCGATCCCAACAAGGCTGGTCCGGTCGCAGGGAACCCCGGTTGTACCGCACCGTCAGCTATCCATACGCTGCAAAACTGGTTCAACCCCTGCGCTTTCATGAAGGCCCCGGCTGGCGAACTTGGAACGGCTTCGCGCGCTCCGGTTTACGGCCCCCGTTTTGTAAACACGGATTTTTCGATCATCAAGGACTTTCCTTTGTCCTTCCGCGAAGCAATGAATCTGCAGTTCCGGGCTGAGTTCTTTAATCTCTTCAACCATGCCCAGTTCTACCTGAACGGTCTCGGCGGCACTGAGGGAGAGCAGGACATAAATACTCCCTCTAGTTTCGGGGTAGTCAATAACACGGTAAATAATCCGCGTCTGGTTCAGTTTGCTCTCAGGCTTAATTTCTAGGCAGGGCTGGCGCTTGCTTCGGGCAGATTAGCTCCCTGCACTCAGTCGGCTATTGAAGATTGCGTTTCTATTGCGACGGGGCTGACGTCGTGTTCCTCAATTCGTACACAAACTGCTGGAGTTCATGCCGCTGCCGTTCGGTTTCCTCTGCTTGTTCCTTTGATATTTGCGCATACAATTGCAGCTCGGCTTGCGCCTTCGCAGTTTCCCCGGCTTGTCTGTAGGCCTGTGCCAGCCGATAGTGCGCGTCTTCCAGCCGGGGAGTGGCCTCGATCGCTTGCTGATAGGCGGCAATTGCCTCGGAGAAATCTTTTCGCTCTGAATAGAGAATTCCGAGTTGCAGATAGCTAGGGCCCAGCTTCGGATCGAGATGGACAGCCTTCTCCAACAGAAACTTCACCTGCGCCAGGTCTGCCACGTCTTCCGGTGACTTGCGCCGCTTCCAAAGACTGACCGCGTAATAGTAGTTGGCCAGAGCATTCTCAGGTTGAAGCCTGACAAATCGCCCGAGTCTTTCCACAATCGCTTCGGAGTCAGTGGTCTCTACCGCTTGCATTTGTCCCATCAACAGGTAGGGGTTCGGATCGCTGGGATCCAGGTCCGACGCCTCGCACAGACGCTGCGCCGCCTGGTCGTAGGAACCACGAGCATACCAAGACGCGCCAAGAGCAGACAGCATGCGGACGGAACGGGGGAAAAGACGATTGCCGTTCGTGAAGACTTCGAGGGCCGGCTCAACCGCGCGGTGCATCAGCAGTTCAGCTCCCCAATCGAAGAGGTTGGATTCGCTCGGGTTTAGTTNNCGCCGCACGCTGATACTCCTTCACTGCTTCCAGAGGATTACCCAGTTTCTCGTCAACCTCGCCGAGCAAGTGGTGGGGTTCGGCTTTTTCCTGGCCGGATTTATTATTCACGGTGAGCAGGGATAGAACATCCGTGCGCGCTCGCTCGTAATCACCGCTGTCTGCGCGTGCAAGCGCGAGTTCGCAGGCATTATCGTAATCGCCGGGATGGAGTCGAGAAGCCCGTTCCAGATAGGGGACTCCTTCCCGTGCCTTGCCCTCAGCGACAAGCAGAGTCCCGAGTTGGTGGTTCACGTCAAAGCTTTCCGGCTGGTGCTCAACCGCCTCGCGTAGAGACTTTTCCGCCGTGGCGTTTTCCGAAACGGGTGGGGAGTTTCCAGGCGATAGCTCGTTCAGGGAAACGGTTGCCTGGACCAAAGCCTCTCTGTTCCGCACAACCGTATCGGAACCATGACCGCCAAGGTTTGTGGTATCTGTAACACCCGCAACAGTGAAGTGGGGCTCGTCGAAGAACTCGGGCTGCTCTTTGGAATCTTGTCGCGCGCCAGTTTTCGCTGATTCGAGAGTAAGGTCAATCGTTCTAGATTCATCCGGTTTGAGAACGATAGGGCTGGAAATCGCTGCGCCGTAGCTAGGCATCTCTGCGCGCAGGCTATAGACGCCTTCGCGAACCGCGGAAAAGCGATAGGCTCCTGCCGAATCGGTACGCGAGGTGAGAGCTTGCGAGTCCTTGGCCTCCAGGCAAACGGTCGCGTCGGCAACCGGGCGTCCCCTCGAATCTCGCACGAACCCCTGTAACACTGCTGTTCCCGATGGCTTCGGCAGAGCCTCAACGGATTGTCCCCAAGAGGTCAACGCTCCAAGTATCATCGTCAACGTCAGGATGCAGGCTGCAAGGGGGTTGTGGTTCTTGGTGACGCTGAAGCGGTTCATAAGCCCAACGCAAGGCGGAGAGACAATCGAAATCATACTTGCGCGTTGGTCCGCCATTCTAGTCGTTCGAGTCGCGATCCGCAATCCGCGGTACATATTTGCCGAAGTGCAGACGGCAGCCGCGCCAAACAAGAATTGGGCGAGCCGGGTGGTTCTGCATCCTATCGCGGAAGTTGCGCCAGCATGCTCTGCGCCTGCGCATGATCTGGATGCTGCTTGAGGAGTTCCAGCAGGACGGCTCGAGCTTTGTCCGGCGCACCCTCTACGCTGTAGACCCGGGCCAGGTTCAGATAAGACTGATCGAATGCGGGCGCAACCCGGATGCACTCTTCGAAACTCGCGACTGCTTCATCTCGCCGCTGGGTGCGCAAATAGAGTATTCCGAGGTTGTTCAAGGCTTCCGGGTAAGTGGGACGAGACTTCAAGGCTCTCTGCAGATACTCATAGGCATGCGCGGTATCATCCGCTTGCGCAAAGACCATTCCTAGGCCGTAGTTCGCCTCGGGATCGTTCGGGCTGACTTCAAGAGCGCGCTCAAAGGCTTTGCGCGCCGCATCCCAGCTTTTCTGCAGGCGATACGCGGTGCCGAGATTGGTGAGGGCGATCAGATGATCGGGGCTCAGACGCATGGCCTCTTGAAAGCACCGTATCGCTTCGTCCGTATGGCCTTCCTGCGTGGCGAGAAGCCCGAGGTTGTTCCACGCGTTGGCTAGAGTGTCGGGGTAGCTTGCATGAAGGTTGGTTGCACGCTCGAAGCTCGCTCGCGCATCAGCCGTTTTTTGCTGATTCAGATAGGCGCTTCCCAGGCCGTAGCAGGCCTCAGCGCTCGATGGATCGTCGCGAAGGGCAAGCTGGAATGACGACGCGGCTTGATCGAAATAGCCCCGCTGAAAAAAGACCGAGCCGTAAGAAAGGTAGTTGCGACCAAACTCAAACGTCTCGCTAACGCCCGGAAAAGGCAACGCCCGCGCTAAGCGCTCCCTGTCGTTTTGAGGGATGTGCCGAAAATCTTGTTCGACCTGCTCAGGGTTTACGGTCCCCTGATAGATCTTAACGATCTGTCCTTTGTCATCCAGCAAGAAAGATGTTGGCAGGGAAAGGTCCCGATGCCGGTCAAACAGATAACGGTAGAGGATGTTGTAGATACCGGCCACGTCGTCCGATCCACGAAGAATAGGGAATGAAAACCGCCGCTCGCGAACCAGCATTCTCAGGCTTTCGAAGTCGGCGGGATCGTCAACGTTCACGGTGAGCAGTCGATGACCCTGCGCCATCCACCGCGTATGGACGCGGTTGAACGTTTTCAGATCCTCTTGGCAGTTCGCCGATTGTGTGACCCAGAAATTGAGTAGCAATGGGCTTCCGCGAATATCGGCCAGAGTCCGCGCCTGTCCGGTCAAGTCGGGAAGAGAAAAATCCGGCGCGGCCACAGGTGCGAGCAACCAAGTTTCAACGGTCGTGGGGAGCGGTTCGGTTTTTGGCGGCGAGGCCGCCGCAAGCTGGCCGCCCGATGGCTCTTGTGTTCTGAACGTCTCAAGTCGAAGAATATCGGTTCCCTCTTCAACCCAGACCCTGTGATTGACCGGAAGGTCATGAAGATCTTGCACCAGGCCGCTCGGCCAGCGGATCGACGCGCGAACGCTATCTTTGACTTTTCCGAGGCCAAACAATACTTCCTTGCTGTGCTGGGAAAGAAATCCTGATCCAGCTTGAAGCATGCGGGTCTGGCGGCCCGCTTCAGTTTCTACCGCAATCGCCGCCCCGATCGCATCGCGATTACTCTTAGTGCCTCGGAGGCGAAAAGCAATCGATGGCGGCAGATTCTCCATCACGTTCTTTACAATGCGCAACTGTGGACCGTTGCGGTTCTTCAGGAACACTTCCTGCCGGCCGTCATGATCCAAATCTGCGAGGGCAAAGGCCCTGCCATCCTCCAGGAAGTCCATTCCTACTGCGCCGGAAACATCGGAAAAGGTTCCATCCCGGTTATTCGCATAGAAAACATTCCGCTCGAACCCGCTCCAGGTGCCGTCGGCCCGAATGAGTTCGTTGATGGCACTCCATCCTTGTTCGTAGTCATACGAAAGCTTTGCCTGATCGGGCGAATTGGCAACCACTTGCCGCCAGAAGAAGCTATTCAAATCCTGGCGAAAGGCGCCGGAAATCATGCCATTCGCGATGTAGAGATCGGGAAAACCGTCATGGTCGAAGTCAAATGCATCGCTAGACCACGACCAGCGGCCCATTCTAACTCCAGCGGATGTCGTTCTATCTTGAAAAGCATCGCCGCCATTGTGAAATAGCGAATTGCCCATGGCGTGTTTCCGATAGAGAGCCCGAACTTCTTTGGGCGAGTCTTTCTTAAAGATGTCTTGCGCTGAAATACGTTCGCCGGCAGCGGTCCACATGTCAGCCACGTAAAGATCCTCGGCGCCATCATTGTCATAATCGAGCCAGCCAACGCTCATGCCCGCGCCGATGTCCTCAACTCCTGCCTGCGGAGCAATGTCGGCAAAGGTCCCATCGCCGTTGTTGCGGTAGAGATTCTTCCGGCCGAAATCGTTCACCACATAAAGGTCAGGCCAACCATCCCCGTTGTAATCGCCCCACCCGCAGCAGAAACTGTACCGCGTGTTGTTCTGATTGAGTCCCGATTCAGCGGTCACGTCGCGGAAGGTTCCATCGCGACGGTTCCGCATCATGAAGTTGGGAGGGCCGTTCTCCGCATCGTGATAGGGCACCGGATACTTGTATTGGTCTGTTCCCTGGTAATAGACGTAGAGACAAAAATAAATGTCCAACCATCCGTCGCGGTCATAATCGGCAACGGCCGCGCCGGTAAAGGTCCCTTGAGGCGTATTGGCGAATTGAAACGCGTTGGGCTTCTGTCGAAACCTGCCGCCGCCTTCGTTCAAAAATAAAAGCGGGCCGCTGGCGCGCACGATAACCGCATCCTGGTGTCCATCGTTGTCAAAGTCAGCAAAGAGTGCGCACGCTGTGTTGTCGAGAATCCCCAAGCCGGATGCTTCCGTGATGTCTTCAAATGTTCCATCTCCCCGGTTTCGATAAAGCCGATTGGGCAGGCCCGCCGGCTGGCAAACGTAGAGATCATCGAAGCCGTCATTGTCGATGTCGGCGACCGAAACTCCATTGTGTCCGTAGATGTCGATCCCGGAGGCGCCATCGAGAACCGTCCTCCAGTAGTCAATGCCCCGAAGCATCTGAGCAGAGTAAGAAGCATTGGTGCCAAGGACCGGCGTCGTGATATCGACGAAAACCGGGGCGGCGGAGCGGCTTTGCGTCTCCTCAATCGCTCGCCAGCTCTGCAGATGGAATTCACCGGGATTGGAAGGAGACGAATCGATTCTCCATTCAAGGTCCCAGTACCCCACGCGCTGCTCGCGGTGGAAGCCATTGCCGGTGCCCACAAGCTCGTAGCGCACACGAGTCTGCAGCCTCTCGGGCAGTGAGGAATTGGAGGCTGAACTCGATTCAATCTTCGTCACTTGGAATTCCGCGGTCACGAGCTTTGAAAAAACACTTATGGCAGATCGCAATTCCTGAAGAAAGGCCTCCCGTCCGAGATTTGTCTGGGAGGTAAATTCGTTCTGGCGGACTTCAAGTACCGGACCCGGCCGCACGACTCGCGAGTCACTTGGGCGCAACGACGACCCTGAGAAATCCGGAGTAAGAACGTTTTCAAGAGTGCGTACTTCCTGCGGAGATCGAAGCAAGCTCGAATTCCACTCCGCAAGAATGGCCGCGATCTGGTCGTGACATTTTTCTGTGATGAAATCGTCCAGACCGGCCTGCGTCTTGAGCAACGCGACATCCAGAGGCCGCTGGGCTCGATAGTGAGGACGCAGATGGAACTCACCGTCGGACGGGATCGCGATGGGAGAATCGCGAGGATAGATGAACGGGAAGGCAAAACCACGAAGGCTCGCCGGAACCATCGCCGCCGAAGCCCCTTGGCAGCAGCGGACGAGAAAGTCACGGCGGCTCGGGTTTACTGGATGAAGATCAGCCGGATGACGCGTCTTCCCTGCCCGACTCAGAACGGTGCCCCCCGGAGGTTCACGTTTAGGACCGAAATTTAACAGCCATACCGGAGCCCGTCAAGGCTGGGCAGGGGCTGGTAGTG
>PLKR01000316.1 GCA_003140655.1 Acidobacteriaceae bacterium
CTGCTGCTGACGTTCTTCTTCCGGCACATGCAGGAGCTGATCAAGCGGGGGAACGTTTTTATCGCGCAGCCGCCGTTGTTTTCGATCCAGAAGGGCAAGTCGCTGCAGTACATCAAGGACGAGCGCGAAAAAGTCAAAGTGATGGTGAAGAGGGCGTCGGAAGGGCTGATCGTTCGCTACGGCGAGGGGGCGGCCAAGATCGAGGGCAAGGACTTAGCGCGTTTTGTCACGGTGCTGAAGGAATACCTGGATCTGTTCGATAAAGTCGATAAGCGGCTACGCGACGAGAAAGTTACCGAGCTGCTGCCGAAGCTGGACCTGGCGAAGCACGAGGATTTTGAGGGAGATAAGAAAACGCCGCCGAAGAAGATCGAGAAGCTGGAAAGAGAACTGAAGAGATTGCAGAAAGACCGGAAGTTCAAGAGCGTGGAGTCGCGCTTCGATGAGGAGCACAATCTCTGGGAAGTAGGATTCACGAGTTCTCAGGGCGCGGAACACATCGTGAACTGGGAGTTGGCATCGAGCCCGGAATACCGGCAGATGATCTCGAAGTTCAAGCAGATCGAGCCTTACATGCAACCTCCGTTTATTGTGGAGCCCATGGCCAGGGGCGCGGCCGTCGAGGAAAACGTGGAGGGCGCCGATTCCGAAGGGGACGAGCAGAACGACGGGAAGAGCGGGAAGAAGACCGCGAAGCCTGCGCCGAAGCGCAAGACCGAGGTGGAAGTCGTGGAAAAAACCACGGCGCGAGAGCTGTTCGCCTATGTGGAAGAGCAGGGCGGCAAGGGCTACGAGGTGAAGCGCTACAAAGGTCTGGGTGAGATGACGGCTCCGCAGTTGTGGGAGACGACGATGGATCCGGAGCGGCGGACTTTGCTTTCGGTAAAGCTGGAAGATATCGCCGAGTGCGAGACCATCTTCACGACTTTGATGGGTGAGGATGTTGAGGCGCGGCGGAAGTTTATTGAAGAGAATGCGCTGGATGTTAAGAATCTGGATATCTAGCGCGTCGTTGGTCGTTGGGTTGTTTTTTGTCTCAAGACCGAAACGGGAGCGAAGGTAATGCATAATCCGCCGCATCCGGGTTTGGTTCTTCGTGAATACCTTGGAAATGTTCCCGTGACCAAGGCGGCAGCGCATTTGCGGATCACGCGCGTTACCCTGTCGCGAGTGCTTAACGGCAAGGCCGGGATTTCGGCATCCATGGCAATTCGCCTGGCTGCCGCTTTAGGTACGACCCCGGAATTGTGGATGAGCATGCAGTCGCAGTACGACTTGTGGAGGGCGCGGAAGGCGAAACAGCCGTCAGTCCGCAGATTGGCAAATGTTGCCGACATCTCGGAGCGAGATCCGGCGACTGAAGGCCGAGTTTAGCTGTCGCTGCTGAGCCTCGTCGTTCTGAGCGGCTGATAGGCGAGGATGTGGAAGCGCGGCGGAAGTTTATTGAAGAGAATGCGCTGGATGTGAAGAATCTGGATATCTAGCGCGTCGGTGGTCGTTGGGTTGTTGTTTGTCTCAAGACCGAAACGGGAGCGAAATTAATGCATAATCCGCCGCATCTGTCACGCAACCAAAAGAAGCGGTAGTGGGTCAGTATGATTTCCACAGGCGCTGCCGAATAGCCAAGTAGCCCTTCCGAACGTAAAGGCCCACCGTAAGCAAGCACACCAGCAGCAGAAGAAGGCCGAGGCTTCCCATGAGCCAATCTGGAGCAGCCAATTTCGCGAGAAGCCCTAAAGCAAATAGCAGAATGATCGCGACGATGCCGCACTCAATAACCCTGTTTCCACGATTCGTCTTTACGATCCTCCAGCCAGCAAAAGCGTAGAACGCGAGCACGATCAATCCGCGTAAGAGATTTGCCAAGTTGGAAGGCATTTTGGGGGCTAACTCGCCCGCTCTCCGAGTGCTTTCAGGATAAGCCCCTTGTCAATCCGCTTTGTGGCGGATGCCGTCTCAGGCAGCAGACCGCACAGTTCCTCGATAGTCCAAACGTGATTCGAGATTCCCGCTTCCATCGCGGGCGTAACGCGCAGCGTCTGATGGACGCGGCAGAAGTTGTAATACATAAACCAGATCGCCACAGATGCCGCATGATTCTCGATCTTTTTCGAGAATGCATTCGTGAGGCGAGTGAAGCGGCGAATGCTCATTCTCATCGAAAGATTCTGGCGTTCAACGAAAGACGTGGAAACATGCTTTGGGTCAGGGTTTCCGCTCACTACTTTCATATCGCAACCGATGCACGTTGCGGGTGAGTAGCGTTTGTGGTCATCAGAGGGAGCACCGTAAATCTTCTGCAATTGTGCGTAATCAATGTCCGCTCCGAACGTATTTTCGACTGCTTCCAAATATGCCTTATGGCCATCCGTCGTAATCTGTACGCGGTTGCGAATCCGAGAAGCGCAATCTTCCATGAACTCTTTTGCCCAGTCCAACCCGCGCCCACCTACCAAGTAGCTAACGCAGAGCTTTGTGTCCGCGTCCAAGCCCGTCCACGTCCAGACATCACCCCATCCAATTGCCTTTTTCGCAGGCGAAGTGTTTCGAGCCTTCGATCCTACGAATTGCTTTCCTTGCTATTTGGCGCTTCTGCTCCGACGTTAATGCTTGAGCCCTAGCCGTGCCGCCTTTTTTGCCGCCTTTCGATCCTGCTAACTGCTTAGCATTCGGTGGAGGAGGCAAATCCGAGCCATCCATTTGTTCCCCGATGGCCTGCTCAACTATGGCGCGACCGATCTGCATAAAGTCGCGCTTCGGAGCAGACTTCTTCGCCATGCCTCATCATGCCACGGATTCATCGCGGAGTGAAGCCCTGTGGAAATCTTACTGACCCACTACCAAAGAAGCGCATAAAGTACATGTGCGTCAGCTGGGTTAGTGACTTGCTGAAGGTACCTCAGGGGCTGAAGCCCGGCGATCGGGGCGCCTTTTAACGCAGGCCTAGAAGGCCTGCTCCACCCTCTTCAATCGCAGCGCTGGAAGCGCTGCGCCACCCAAAATCGACGGCGCGGATGAGGAATTTAGGGCTGTGGAAAACTTTGTCAATAGGTGGAGGTTATGCCAAGGGGGTTAAGGCTAAGGAAACAAAGGGAGAATAAATTTGGGAAAATGTCCCAATTGCCCCCTGCAATATGATATAATATTATTATAGAGTAAAACTTTAAAGAAAAACAGGCGCGGCCTATTGGTCGCGCCTTTTCTTTTGGAGTCTAGGGCGGCGGCTCGGTGGGGGCGAAAAAGGCAGATTCCTCCCTACGCCGTCCCCTTCGGCTTCGCTCAGGGTCCGGCTCCGGTCGGAATGACAGAGGGTTGGGTCGCGTTCGCTCCGGCTCCGTCGGAATGAAAAAGGTATTGGAGGGTGAGGAAGATGAAACCTTGGGAGAAGTTTCCGAGCCTAAAAGAACGTGGGGAGTGGGTGGAATTGCGATTCATGGCGGAGGCTGCGGCGCGGCTGTTCGCGGTGTGCAAGCCGTGGGGAGACTGCAGAGCTTACGATGTGGGAATCGATCATGGGCCGAACTTTCTGCGGGTGCAGGTTAAGTCCACCAGCTACCGGCGTGGTGATGGCTATTGCTGTCAGTTGCTGCCCAACCATGGGAAGAAGCAAGACTACACCCTGGAACAAATTGACTTGTTCGCCGCGTACGCGATTCCGGCGAACGCGTGGTATCTGATCCCAGCATCGCTGGTGCTGGGCGACCGGCGAGTCACCTGCATCATGCTTAGCCCAGTCGTGCCGCCGACTAAGAAAAAGAGCTACTGTTACGAGTGTTACAGGGAGGACTGGGGGATGCTTACCAAGAGCCGGCGGGGGCTGGCTCGGTACGGACGATAGCGTTCGCTAGCTTCCGGCAGTGGTGCTCTGGTGGCTCGCTTCGCTNNAGCATTCTGTGGTAGCCGAAGACGCAGGTCTTGGCGTCGGGGGTCATGAAGATGGGGCCGATGTTTTCTACGCCGGCGGGGTCTGAGGGCATTAGTTCTTTCCAGAGGGTGCGCTGTCCGGTTTTTATGTCGAGGCGGTAGACGCGGGCGGGGAGTTCGCCGGGTTGATAGATGTAGACGGACTGTCCATCACCGCTCCAGGTGATGGGCTGCTCGCCCTGATTGAAGCCGACGATTAGCTTGGGATCTCCGCCGGCAACGGGATAGAGATACCCTTTCTGATCGGGGCCGATGGCGGCGATCTGCTGGGAGTCGGGGGAGATGGCGAAGGCGGTGCCGTTGACTCCTTCCTGAGAAATTACCTGGCTCTTGCCCGAAGCCAACTCGTAGACGTAGAAGCGGACTCCCTTGCCGGGCTCGTCGGCGGCGAACAGGATGCGTTTTCCATCCGGGAACCAGCGGGCCCAGCTGTGGTTGATGTTGTCCTGGGTCAGGTCTTTTGGTTCGCCGGCCCGGGTGGGTAAGAGTTTGAACTGGGAGGGCGATTCCTGGGTCTGGGCGATCGCCCATGTCCCGTCGGGCGACAAGGCCACGGCGCCGCCTTCACCCAGCAGGACCGCGGGGGAGCCATCGGTCTTGCGAATGTAGACCGCGTAGGTCAAGCCACCGGTCTTGGAGTAGGCCAGGGCGCCGCCGCCGCCTTCCTCGTCAAACAGCAACGTCTTACCGTCGGCTGAGAGGTCGGAGGGATAGGTGTAGTCGAGCCAGGAGAGTTCGTGTTGCTTGGCATCGTTGGCGAAGACGCCTAACAATTCACGACGCCAGGTGGCGCGAACCAGGAGCACACGTCCATCCTTGGCGATGTCGAGCAGCATGAGGGCTCCGGGCAGGCGGGCCACGATGCGCTGCTTGCCTTCGAGCGACGTGGCATAGAGAGTACGATCCGTGCCCGACTTGCTGGCGGTGAACCAGATCTCCTTGCCGTCGGGAGACCAGGCTAGACCCTGGATGGTGAACCATTGGGTGGAAAGAAGCTTCTTGTGGCCGGCGAGATCGACAACTGCGAGCGAGCCGCTGTCGTCGCCCTGAAGGGGATGGTCGGCGAATGCGATGAGATCGCCTTTCGGCGAGACGCGGGGATGGCCGATCCATCCTCCGGTCTGGTAGAGCGGCTTTCCGACGGGAAGTTCCAGGCGGTTGCGGCCACCCATATCACGAACCACGGCCAGGCTGTTGCCATCCGGAGCCCAGTCGGCCCACTGCACTTGTTCCAGTATTTCGCGGGGAGCTCCTCCGGATAAGGGGGCGCGTGCCAGCGTGCCCATGCTTACCCAGGCGCCAATGGCTTTGCTGTTAAGCAAGACCGCCATTTCGGATGTGGAAGAGATCGACATCAGCTGAGTGCGGCTGAGGCCCATGGAGCGGGACTCGGGGGCTTCCGGACGGGCCGTGAAAACGTCGACGGGATTGCCCTGCCAGGCGGCGCTGTACAGGATAGTCTGGCCGTCCGGGGCGAAACGGGCGGCGCGGATGCTGCCGCGGCGAAAGGTGAGCTGACGGTAGACCGGAGGTTCCGTTGGGGCGGAGGCAAAGAATCTCTTGCCCGCGAAGACGCCGAGCCCCGCAGCCAAGAGCAGGCCTAGAGCGAAAATCAGCGCAGCGGGAAATTTCTTGCGTTGTACCGGGACTGGAGCAGAAGCGGCAACGCTGGCGGAGGAAGACGGCTGCGCGGCCTCTGTTTCCGCGACGACTGAAGTGCGCGAGGAATCGATGGAGCGCTTGAGGCGTTTGAGATCGGCACGGAGTTCGGCCGCGGTCTGACAGCGCATGTCGCGATCTTTTTCCAAAGCCTTGCTGATGATTTCTTCCAGCTTGGGAGGAACTTCGGGAACCAGGCGGTTGGCGGCGGTGGGCTGGCGATTGAGAATGGCGTCAGTGACGACGGCGGAGGTTTCTCCGCGGAAGGGGAGAACGCCGGTGGCCATTTCATAGAGCACGACGCCGAAAGAGAAGAGATCGGTGCGTCCGTCGAGATCCTTGCCGCGGAGCTGCTCGGGCGACATGTAGGCTACGGTGCCGACCGCGCTGCCGGGGCTGGTGAGATCGATGCTGGCGGGGTCGGCCAAGGTTTGCGAGTCGCCACTGGTGGGGCGGGCGGCACGTGAGACTTTGGCGAGTCCGAAATCGAGAATCTTGGCGTGGCCGCGGTCGGTGACGAAGATGTTGGCGGGCTTGATGTCGCGGTGGACGATTCCCTTGCTATGGGCGGCTTCGAGGGCTTCGGCAACTTCGATTGACAAGGTGAGCAGGCGATCGAGTTCCATCGGCTTGCCCTGAATCAGGTGCTTCAGGGTTTCGCCGCTGAGGCACTCCATCACGATGAAGAGATGGCCGTCGTGCTGGCCGATCTCATGGACGGTGCAGATGTTGGGGTGGTTCAGAGACGAAGCGGAGCGGGCTTCGCGGCGGAAGCGTTCGAGAGCCTGGGGATCGTCGGAGGAATCGTCAGGGAGAAACTTGAGGGCGACGAAACGGCCGAGGAGAGTGTCTTCGGCTTTGTAGACCACACCCATCCCGCCGCCGCCGAGCAGTTCCAGAATGCGATAGTGGGAGACGGTTTGGCCGATCATGGACGCTTGGGCACTGGCCTACGGTATTGGGAACCGGAAGCGCGTTTATCTTAGGCGAACGGTGCGGGTTCGTCAATGCCGGTTGGGCAACCTCAGGACCGGCGAACGCGGGCTCTGGATCAGGATTGGAGATCAAGGATGGGGAGCGACTGTTGATTTGCGAGATCGCGAGGTCAGCGTGGTTCCGAGGGCCAGCAATGTGATTAGGGAGATATCGCCGAGAGAGATGACGCAGTAGATGCACCAGACTCCTAGAACGTGCGCTTCGATTCGGGCGAGGTAGAGAGAAAAGGCCAATCCGGCGAGGGCTGCTGCAAGCAAGATGCGATAGGCGCGGCGCCAGGCTAGCGCGCCGATGAGGAGATATCCGGCGATACCGAAGGCGGCTACCGGAATACCTGCCAGCATCGCGTAGGGGCTGTGATTGACG
This sequence comes from Acidobacteriaceae bacterium, assembly GCA_003140655.1. Taxonomy (GTDB): domain Bacteria; phylum Acidobacteriota; class Terriglobia; order Terriglobales; family Acidobacteriaceae; genus Sulfotelmatobacter. The sequence continues at coordinate 6,946 of PLKR01000316.1, forward strand.
ATGCCGCAGTCCCAGCGCTCGTTGATGCTGCAGGGCGAGTCGCCCTCGGTGCGGTAATGCTCGCGCAGGGCGAGAGCGGAAACCACGATCCCCAGGGCGGCGAGTACGACCAGAACGTGCCTCATTGCTTCCTCTTTCAATCGTTGATTGCTGATTGTTGATTAGAACTCTCGTGTCGATTTTCAATCAACAATCAGAAATCATCAATCAACAATTCTTACTTGGCGGCTGCGGTTTTCGAGTGCCCGGTGACTTTCACATTCTCCAGCCAGTAGTTGCCTGGTTCGACGACTACATCGGCGGTGATGGAGTCGGCGAGCTGGAGTTGATCAAGCGCGGCGGGAGGCTTGACGGTGTAGGGCATGACCATGGGATCCATAAAGCCGGGGATAGGTTCGTTGTTAATGTTGGCGGTTCCAGCTTGTTTGTCGATGGAGATGACTTTTCCCTTGAGAGGATAACGCTTGGCCGCAGATTGAGGGTTCAGAGTGCCGGGCTGTGAGGTTCCGCGATTACAGGCCGCGGAAAAAGCCAGCAGGGCGAACAGACAGAACGATGCAAGACGCTGCGCGGATGGGAGTGAGCTGCTCCACGCACTGTGGAAAAAAGCAGGTCCCTCCACTCCGCTCGCTTTCGCTCCGCTCCGGTCGGGATGACAGAGTTTTTGTGTGGTGTCTGAAATCATATTCGGTCTTCTTTTATTATCTCCGATTTTATTATCTCCGATCATTGCGGCNNAGCTTCAGTAGTGGAAGCGATAGCGAAGCTCGACGTAGATTTCACGCGGGTTGTTCCAGTGATATCCGCCGAAGGTGAGGCTGTTGTCATACTCGACGCGGCGGTTGGCTACGTTTAATGCGGTGAGGGACGCGGTGAAGCGTTCGCCGAAGTCTTTGCCGAGCGAGAGATCGAAGGTGGTGTGCTGCGGCAGATAATTGCCCGGGTAGGGCGCGCCGGGGAAAGCGTTGCTCAAGCCGGAGCCGTAGTAAACGTTGGTTGAAACATAGGAGCGCGATGGCAGTGACAGTTCGCCGCCTACGTTGAGCGTGTTGCGCTGGTCGTGATCGAGCGGAGTGAGTTGGGAAGAGATCGCCCCAGGTTCAGTGAGACCGCCAATGATCGTGCCCGCGCCCTCGGCAATCTGGTTGGAGTAGGCGAGGTGAACTTGTCCGCGGTGAGCGAAGCGCGGAGAACGCAGTGTGAGTTCCCATCCGCGAATCAAGGCGCGAGAAACGGCGACGGGGAAGAAGATGCTGGACGCGCCGATGTTGTTGTGGTCGAGAAAATTCTGGACGTCGGTCTTGAAGTTATCGGCGTCGAGCACCCATCCGCGGTAAGGGATGGTCACGCCAAATTGATGTTCCTCGTCGCGCTCGCCGGGGAGCGTGCCGAAAGTCAAGCCTTGCTGCTGTGTGTAGTCGATCAGAGCCGGACCGGAGACGGTCTCGATCGGCGGGGCCTGGTAGTAGTGTCCGTAGAAGGCGCGGAATGTCCAACGCAGGCGAGGGATGGTGGCGGTTGCGCCGAAGCGCGGGCTGATGGCGGATTCATCGACGGGCACCGCGGTAGAGGTGACGGCAAAGCTGCCTTCGGAGAAGCGCGTGGGCCGCATGCCAGCGGAGAGCATTAGCCATGGAAAAGGTTTGAATTTGTCGTCGATGTAGAAGGCTTCCAGATTGGCGGTGGGGTGTTCGGTATCGCTGATGGCCGGGTTTCCGCTGCCGTCATTGAAAATGGCGCCGAAGGTTTGGTTGTCTCCCTGGTAGAAGCTGATGAATCCTACTTGTAGATCGTTCTTCTTATAGTTGGCGGCGAGGTTGGCCTGGCCTCCCACGTAAGTGGAGCTGCGATCTTCCGTGGTGGCGATAGGAACGTCATTGGGATTACTCGCGTAGTCGCCGCTGTTGTAATGGTAGAAGGGCGAAACCGTGGACATGAGATGCGAGTTGAAAGTGTGCAGCCAGGTGAAGAGGACTCCGGCATCGGCTTCGTGTTCGCCATCGCGCAGGCCAATGCTTGGGGTGTACTGATCGCTCGCAGGATTGTTTTCGACGTCATTGGGGAAAGGATCGTAAGGAATCTGGAAGTAATCGCGGCGAAGCGAGGTCACCAGGCGAAGCTGGTTGGAAGGATCGACGTTGTAGATGAAAGAGCCGAAGCCGCCGACACCGTTCACGGCGTCGTGTACGACCTGGGGAACCGGCGGCTGCAAGCCGAGGTNNGCGTCGTTGGTCTGGTAGAAGTTGCCGGCGCTGAGCACGAACTCGGCCCCGTTATTGCGCTCGAAGCCGGATCGCGGGACTACGTTGAAGACACCGTAAGTGCGATCTCCGAATTCCGCGCCATAGCTGCCGCGATTGACTTCAACATATTCCAGGTCTTTAGGATCAAACTGCGGGGCCACGTTCTGCGCGATCGCAGTGCTAATGACAGGAATGCCATCGAGCAGCCAGGTGGTCTGGTGGCCGCCGCGCATGTGGAGCATGTCATGAGTGACGTAGGCACCGGGAGTGTAGTCGGTGATCATGGCGAGACTATTCGAGCGGTCGGCGCCGGGAGTGCGCTGGATGTCGAGCTGGTCGACAAGCGTGATCGGGGTCGCTGAGTCCGTGGGCGCAACTTCGGGCGCAGCCGAAACTGTGACATTGGCGTTTGCCGTCGCTATTTGCAATTGAAAGTGAACGACCGGCACGGTGCCTGAGATGACGGTGACCTCCTGCGCGGTCTGCGCGAAGCCCTGGCTCGCGACCGCAATGGAATAATCGCCGAGGGGCACGGCATTGATTTGGAATTCTCCATTGGCGTCAGTAGTGGCGGTCCTGGCCCAGTCTGACGATTTTGCTTTCAGCATCACCATGGCGCCCTGAACGGGGCGATGCTGCGGGTCGTGCACGACACCGCGGATGGCGCCGTAGATGTTGGCGAAAGCATGAATGGCGGTCAGCGACAGCGCCAGGCTGACGATCAGGTTCGTCCTGCGGGTCATTTTGTCTCCCAGTGGATCGGGGGTAGGGCCCGGTTTGCCGGCGGCCGATTTTGATTTCGGCGGCGTGACGGAAGAGTGTCCGGCGACAAACCCATATGTGTTAAGCAAACGAAACTAAGTCAGGCTTTGGAGGCTGCTTCAGCAGGTGGGCGGGGCACGGGAGGATTGGAAGTTGGCGGAGGCAGTGGCCGGCGAATCTGGTTGGATTCCGCCTACGTGCGCATCGATGGCTTGCAGGGAAAAGACCGCGAGTCGCGGCTGCGGGTAGGCCCATTTTGCGGCGGTGACGGCGCGGCAATAATCATGGTTACAGCAATTGGCGTCACGGACTACAAGCGGTTCGGATTCTGGAGCCAGCGAATCCTGGCAGTGATGAACTCCCTTGCGGAGGCAGCATGCACGGGGCGAAGACGTCGCCGCGAGCGCCAGTGGGACAAGATTTCCCACGAGCGCGAAGAACAACAACCATCTGGCGGTCAGGCGATGCATGGGCTTGCGATGCTCGAAAGCTTACCAACTTGCAGAGGACGAAAGCAAGAACGAGGCTGCGGGGGGCAGCTTGCTGAATAATTCCGCTGCGGTGCGTAATCCTCAGGCTTTGCCGTGGATCTTTGCCCACCACCAGCGGGCGCCGACGAGCAGGAAACGCCAGTCGTGGAAGAATTCCGGGGACTTGCCTTCGAAGGCATGGCCGATGAATTGGAGAATCCATCCGAGGACAAAGAGCGCCAACGCGTAGGGCCACAGACGGTGAAAGAATACGCTGCCAAGAAAAAGCAGCAGCGACAGCACGATGGTCGGGATGCCCAAGGTGTGGCAGGCGCGGTTCACGGGATGCTGGTGGCTTGAGGCGTATTGCGAGATCCACTGTTCGTTGGTGCGGTTGCCCAGCATGGCGGGAGGATCATACACGGGTGGCCGC
>PLKR01000020.1:0-1456 GCA_003140655.1 Acidobacteriaceae bacterium
GCGGTGGCGACGTCGCCGTGCTTGTCGCAGACGTCGTGCAGGGAGCGGAGGAAGCGTGTCAGTTCGCGGCTGTCAGTGCACAGTTCATGCAACATTTTTTCCGGCGCGACGGCCTCGTCGTTGTTGTCCTTGAGGCGCTGGTGCTTGGCGATGTCGCTGATGGAGTGTAGCGTGGTGCCACCGATTTTGCGGGCGCGTTCCGCAACGTCGTCGGACATGGCGAAGATCTGGTCGGCGTGTTCGTCGAGCAGCAGATGGTAGTCGCGGAAATGACGGCCGGACATACGCCAGTGGAAATTTCTTGTTTTGATATACAACGCGAAAACGTCGGCGAGCATGTAACGCAAGCCGAGGGTAATTTCCGCTACACCTTCCTTGTTCAGGTCCGCCGAGTGCTCGGTGGGGCCTGCCGGTATTTTGCTTGGTGCAACTGCCTGCTTCGCCCTCATGGATTGTTTCTCCTGTCCCCGTGGGGTTATTTATCGTTATCTGTAGTTTATTTATCTGGTGTTTATCCGGCGGCCAAAGCCAGCAAGGCTTCGACCTTGGAATCCAAATCCTGCGCANNTGCATAGGAGCCCGTGTCGGGAACGTGCTCGAGCATTTGATTCATGATGACGGGGTTACCGACAACGAAGCGCACATTGCGCGGGGCTTTTGGTCCGAGCCGTTTGCGCAACACTACGCCGAGATCAAAGCGCGTGAACTCCATGAAGCCAGAAGCACCGGTAGCGGCACTGACGATTTCCTCGACTTCGGAATACGTTTTTGCCTTGATCATGGCGCTGCGAAATGCGGCCATATCGGGATGACCCATGCCGGCTTCGAGGGCTTTCAGCACTCCATCGAAAGAGCGCGAGGAGATCAGGCTGAAGCGCTGGACATTTATTTGGGCAGTGTGCTTAGTGGCCATTTTGTGTTCTCTATTTCTCTGATGACGAACGCATTCGCACGGAGACGGAAAAACATAGAAATTTATCTAAACGCCCTGGTACACCGGGATGTAAACACCGCGGGGGCCATGAAGTAACGGCCCCATTTTCGGGGCGCCGGTTCCGGGCGGCGCTGATGCACGGTTTCCAGGCCAATTCGTGAATCAGCGCAGAGCGCTAACCGCGCGATTCCTGCAGGAGGGATGGCGAGCGCCAAACACCGTACCTGGAATTGCGGCGGGGGCCAAGTGCGCGTAGCCTGCGGGATTTGCGCAATGCGGCTCTAGCGTGAAACAGGCGGCCTTTCGCGGCGGAGACCGTAATGCCGATTTGCGCGGCGGCGTCCTTTAAGGAATNNGCTGGATTTCAACCATTTGGCGGATGGCGGGACGCAGACCGCGGATGGCTTCGCGGAGAATGGTCACGCGTTCTTGCTGGGCGTAACGCTTTTCGGGATTGGGAGCGGGCGCTTCAATTTCCCAATAGGTTTTGGCGGCATCCGGACACACGGGCTCATCCATGGA
>PLKR01000020.1:1499-2786 GCA_003140655.1 Acidobacteriaceae bacterium
TCTTCCGCGTCTTCGCGGTTTTTGGTGATGCGCCGGGTGGCCTGGAAAACTTTCTGCGAGCAACGCGCGAAAAGTATTTCGAGGGCTTCGGTTTGGCCGCACTTGGCCGCGGCCACCAGTTCGTTTTCCGCGAGCGATAGCAAGGGACTGCCGCACGAGCCTTGGGTGCTTTTGAATGGTGTTGCGATTACNNGGATTCTCGGAGATGCTTACACGATTGCGAGTGCAGCCAGTTGACGAGGTCAGTGTGAAACTTCAAAACATTATTCGAAACCCTAGATAGTGCGCTTGGGGAGCCCCTCAAAAGTGTGGGTTGTAGCACGGGCACTTTTAACCGCGTGATGCATCGCGAAGAAGGCAGAAACGCACAAGCAGGTGCTACTGAAGGCGAGAGATCGCCGGTATTCTTCACTCGTTAGCGGGGACTGGGGCGTTCGTGAATGTCGATACGTTTTCTACCGAAGAGCAGGGCGTCGATGGAGCGGACACCCGGACCGAGCATGATGAGTACGACGCCGACGGTGGCGAGCAGAATGGCGCTGCGCAGATGGGTGGTCCCGTAAAAAATGGCGGCAAGTTCCGCGATAACAATGAGAATACCGGCAATGGGGGTCCATAGACCGGCGAGGAGAAGCAATCCCGAAGCCACGGCCATCATCAGGAAGACGGTCGCGCCGTGCGGAGGCGTATCGAAGAGTTCGACGATGCCATCGTGGATCAACATAGATCCGGCAACGCATCGCAGGAGAAGAATTCCTCTGCCAGGCCAGCCGTTGGGGAACATGGAGAATAGACGCTGCAGGAAACGTGCCTCGTGAAGGCCCAAGATGCCTCGAAGAGACAATAGAGATTGGCGAGGAGAAGCGAAACCCCAAGAACCGGTGCCGGCGTACCCCCCTTTCGAGGGGGTTTAGAGTTCGATGATTCCGCGTTTTAGACCGAAGGTAACGGCGTGGGTGCGGTCGTTGGCGCCGAGTTTGGAGAGAATATTCTTGACGTGACCCTTGATGGTCTCTTCGGTGATGTGCAGTTTATCGGCAACGATTTTGTTGGCCAGCCCGGTGGCAATCAGTTGCAAGACTTCGATTTCGCGCTGGGTCAGGGCGTCATCGGCGGCGTGGTCGGCAAGCTGCGCGGCGATTTCGGGAGGAATGCGCTTTTGCCCGGCGTGCACGGCGCGAATGGTGTCGAGAAGTTCCTTACGCAACAGACTTTTTAGCAAGTAGGCACGCGCGCCGGCTTTGAGCGCGCGTAAAACCTGCACGTCGCCCGTGTAGGGGGTGAGCA
>PLKR01000537.1:0-1498 GCA_003140655.1 Acidobacteriaceae bacterium
CCGCGCCCATGGCCTACTTTCCGTTCAGCGGGTGGAAGAACAGCTTCTTCGGCGATCTTCACGGCCAGGGCCGCGATGCGATCGAGTTCTATACCGATAAGAAAGTTGTCGTCGAGCGCTGGGCCAAAGAGCACAGCCGAAAGTTCTGAAAGAATTGAGTGATTGAGCGATTGAGTCATTGGGCGATTGAAAATCCACATGCGTCGAATGCTTTCCAATCGCTCAATCACCCGATCGCTCAATGACTCAATGATCTGCGATGCTGCAATCAGCAAACTGAGGAATCCATGACCACAACTCTCACCACTCCCACCATGACCGGCAAGGAAATCGTCGACCTCGCCCGCAAGCACACGCTCTTCGAATGGTCCGCGCAATCGAAGGTCGATCCAATTCCGGTGGCTCGCGCGAAAGGGATCTATTTCTACACGCCGGAAGGCAAGCGCTTCATCGACTTCAACAGCCAGTTGATGTCCGTCAACATCGGACACGGCGACGAGCGCGTCATTCAGGCGATCAACGAGCAGGCGGCGACGCTCGCTTACGCGAATCCGTTCATGGCTACGGAGGTTCGCGCGCGGCTTGGGGCGAAGCTGGCTGAGATTACGCCGGGCGACATCGATACCTTCTTCTTTACTAACGGCGGCGCCGACGCCAACGAGAATGCCATCAAGATTGCGCGCTTCTTCACCGGACGTCACAAGATCATTGCTCGCTATCGTTCTTATCATGGCGCGACTGCGGGAGCGATCAGTCTTACGGGCGATCCGCGCAGATGGGCCGCTGAGCCGGGCATTCCGGGCGTGGTTCACGTGCTTGATCCTTATCATGGCATTGAGCGCGGTTGGGAATCGGCTGAAACTTCGCTCGCTATGATCGAAGAGACGATTCAGCTTGAAGGTCCGCAAACCATTGCGGCGTTCATCCTTGAGCCGGTTACCGGAACTAACGGCGTGCTTATTCCGCCTGACGGATATCTTGAGGGGCTGCGCAAGCTTTGCGACAAGTACGGCATATTGATGATTGCCGATGAAGTGATGTCTGGCTTTGGACGAACCGGAGAATGGTTCGCGGTCGATCACTGGAAGATTGTTCCCGATCTGATTTGCATGGCCAAGGGATTAACTTCGAGCTATCTTCCATTGGGAGCAGTTGGGATGCGGCATCACATTGCGCAGCATTTCCAAGACAAAGTGTTTTACGGAGGACTTACTTATAACAGTCATCCGATGGGTTGCGCGGCGGCGCTGGCCACGATTCGCGTGTATGAAGAAGACGGGCTGATCGACAACGCGAAAAAAATGGGCGCGATTATGAAAGAGCTGGGAGCGGAATTGCAGGCGAAGCATCCGTCGGTGGGCGCGGTGCGCTCGATCGGACTGTTCGGCATTGTCGAACTGGTGCGCAGCCGCAAGACGCGGCAGCCCCTGGCTCCGTTCAACGGCACGTCCGAGGAGATGGCTGCGCTCGCGCGCTTCTTCCGCGAGCAGGGCCTGTA
>PLKR01000537.1:1510-8671 GCA_003140655.1 Acidobacteriaceae bacterium
TAGCTCTTAGCTCTTAGCCATTAGCTCTTAGCTATTGGTTTCTTAGCGAACCACATTGTGTCTTTGCAAACCCTCCTGTCATCCAGTTCGTCTGCGGCTTGCGGCGCGTGCCCGGCGCGTCGTCTTGACGCTGGCCGGTGGTTTGCGGCGAGCATTATTGTGAACAGGCGCTGACGCGGTCTGAGAAGCGCTTCTGAGACGGTCTTGCTCCGACTCGTCTTTTTGCGGCTTGCTGATGTTGGTTAGGGCGGCGGCCTGGGCGGTGGCGATCGCGAATGGGCCGGCGACTGGCGGTGCTGCGGGATATTCGGGAACTTCCTTGACCATGTCGCTTTGCCAGCAATCGAAACGAGTCTTGCTCGCGTTCCTCGCAGCGATGCTGAGCGCGCGCAGGATGAGGCGGGCGCGAGGGACATCGATGTGGTTGCGGACGAGGGCGTTGACTACTTCCATGAGCGAGACCTGGATGGCTTGCGGATCCTCGAAATTGGCGATGGGATGGAGGCGCGATTTGGGCGGCGTGCGCACGCCGCGGATCATCCGCTGATGGAAATAACAGAAGACTTCCTGGCGCAGCGACGGAGAGCCGCAGCGGATTCCGTTGACCTTGATGTGAGTGCAGACGCGTGTGTTGGGATTGACTGCCATGGTGTTTGAGCCTTTCGCTGGTTTGGGTGTTGGGTGGTTCTTGGTGGATTGATCTGGCGCGAAAAAAATTCCGGATCGAGTTTCTAAATCTTTGATAATGCGTGGGTTAGCGCCGTGGCGGCGGAAGATATCCGCGTAAAATCTTGCAAGCAAAGGGTTTGCGCGCAAAATATTGAAAAATAAGGTGTTACGGATGTCGAATTCTGCGCCTGCGGGGGTGGCTAGGAGTTTCTCGGAGTTGATTTGGCGGAGGAGCATACTACTACTAGTTTACGGGGTGGGTGCAAGGTCAGATGTCACAGAGGGGGTGTGGAAGGCTGTGGAAAAAGGCGGGAACGGGACGATTCGGAGGCGACGTCAAGGGCAATGGAGAGGAGTGTTCGTCCACACTTGCTTGGCGTCGCTTCGCTGCTTGGACAGCCGAGGCGGCTGTCGCTACATGAGTTGTGGTGCTGCCGGAGAACAGCAGGTTCCTCGCGCGCCTTCGGCGCGCTTCGGAATGACAAAGCTTTGGGGATGGGCGTCGAACTCCTTGCGAGGGCGCTGGCAGCGGATGCGGACGTGGGGGTCCTTCGACTGCTCCGCTCAGGATGACAGGCGACGTCAAGGGCAACGGGCGGGAGCGTTCGTCCATACTTGCTTGGCGTCGCTTCGCTCCTTGGACAGCCGAGGCGGCTGTCGCTACATGAGTTGTGGCGCTGCGGGCGACAGCAGGTTCCTCGCGCGCCTTCGGCGCGCTTCGGAATGACAAAGATTTAGGTAAGGGTTAGCTGCGCCAGATTAGCTGCTGGGTGTCTAGGGAGGAGAACATTACTGGCTCGTGGTGGACGCTGGTGGCGTGGAGATTGATGGCGGTGGCGGCCTGGGTGCGGAGGTTGCCGCGGCGGACGTCGAAGTCGAGAGTGCTGACGTGGTGGGCGCAGCGGGTGCAGGTGAACTTCATGCCTCCCTTGATGCGCGCGATGGTGTAGTGTCGCTTCACAATTCGAGTGTAGTCTTTCTGCGCGAGAGTGATAGGCACGGGGGTGGGGCAGCGAAGGTAACGAGAGTGCGGAGTGGGAGAGTTCCATTGTGGGAATGGGGAATACAGAAGTCAGAGGTAAGAATGCAGAAGTAAGAATGCAGAAGGGAAACCGGCAGTTTCACTTCTGCATTTTGACTTTTGACCTCTGACTTCAGGACGGCCGAAGGCGGCTGTCCCCACACAAGACCTTGACATTGTTACTTCGCGAGGCGGTTGTACTTCTTTAATACTTCGCGGAGGCGGTCGTGGGGTAGCGCGATCACTTCGTGGTCGTTGATGCCTTTCATGGTTTCGGCGGCTACCATGGCGTTTACCACCGCTTCTTCGGTGGCCTGGACTGTGGCGAGGAAGATAGGGCTCAGTTTCTCGTTGGGGAGCATGGTTAGTTGGCGCAGAGATTTGGCGTCGGCTGCTCCCGGATTGGCCGTGGAGAAGGCGATGAAAATGTCCCCGGAGCTGTCGCCGGAGTAACTTCCGTCCCGGCCTAGCCCGAGCGAGACGCGGCGGGCGACTCGCTTCAGTTGGGTAGGGATCAGGGGCGCGTCGGTGGCCACGACGACGATGATGGAGCCAATATCTTCGTCGCGGCGGGTGTGCTCGGGGATCTCCTTGCCCACTGGTACGCCGGCGATGCGCAGCTGACTGCGCAGGCCGTAGTTGCATTGCACCAGAACGCCCACAGTGTAACCACCATATTTCGCCTCGAGCACGCGGGATGCGGTGCCGATGCCGCCTTTGAATTCGTTGCAGACCATTCCGGTGCCGCCCCCGACGTTGCCTTCTTCGACCGGGCCGGAGTGGGCGGTATCGAGGGCATGGAAGGCGTCTTCGGGGTGGACGTGGAATCCGTTGATGTCGTTGAGATCGCCGTCCCACGTTTCGGCTACTACGGGCAGCGACCACCAGTCTTCCTCTGGCGGCGCGCCGCGCTGCAACTCCCAGGCGATGACGGCGTCGCGGACTACGCCGACGCTGTGCGTGTTGGTGATCATGACGGGGCCGTTGAGGAAGCCGGAGTCGTCGACCCAGGTGGTGCCGGTCATTTCGCCGTTGCCATTGAGGGTGAACCAGGCGGCGAAGACGGCGTCGTTGGAAGTTTTGCCGCGGGGATGAATGGCGGTGACGCCAGTGCGCACTGGTCCCTTGCCGACTACGAGTTTGCCAACGCCCGAGATGAGGGTGGTGTGACCGACCTCGACGCCCTTTACGTCTGTGATGGCGTTGTTAGGGCCGGGAGTGCCGTCGAAGGGTACGCCGAGATCGCGGGCGCGGGGCTTCGATTGGGCGGATGCGGCGAGGGCGAGAGTAAGGACGATGAGGATTAAGCGGCGCGACATGGAGCGGCGTGACATGGAACCTCCGGGGAGAACGAAGAAGTATAATCGCTGGCGGAGCAAAAATGTTTCGCTGGGGAATTCGGGGGGGAAATATGGACGGCTGGAAGAAGGCGGTGGTGGCTGGTTCGGTTGGAGCGGCGACGGTTTTGTTCTTGAAAAGGAAATATCCGGCGGGCGTGCTGGCTACCGGCGTTGGGTTGGCGGTGCTGGCATCGGAGTTTCCGGAGAAGTTCGAGGGCGTGCGCAGGTCGCTGCCGGAATATTTTGGCCGTGCCATGCAGGTGATGGAGATGGCGGCGCGCGCCGGCAAGCGGATTACTGAGGCGGCGGGGCGGTCGGCTCACGAGGCTTGGGAAGAGATTGGCGGGTGAGGGAACGCAGAAGTCAGAAGTTAGAATGCAGAAGTAAAATCGCTGCGGTTTTCACTTCTGCGTTCTGAATTCTGCCTTCTGGCTTCAGTCGATGCCGAGCTGTTTTTTGGCTTCGGGGCTTAGGCGTTCGGGGGTCCAGGGCGGACTCCACACAATGTTGACTGCTGCGTTGCGGATGCCGGGCAACTGCTCCAGACGTGACTTTACCTGGGCGCTGATGTTGACGTGTTCGGGGCAGCCTTGCGCGGTGAGGGTCATGTCAATGGTGACGTCCTGCTTGGCTTGCTCGGGTGTGTCGGCGGGAGCGAAGTTCACTTTGTAGATTAGGCCCAGGTCGACTATGTTGACCGGGATCTCGGGGTCGTAGCAGCTTGTTAGCGCGCTCAGGACTTCTTGTTCGGTGACAGTGGGCATAGGGATTTTCCCTCTGTGTCCAGTGTACCGCAGAAGAGCACGTGTCCTCTGAGATTGGGCGAAACGGGATCGCGAGCAGGGTTAGGATTCTGATTGCCAGCCGACATTTGCGGGCCGCCAGTCTTCTTTCNNCGTCCGAAATCGGTTGCTCTCGGCAGACGATCTGGTAAAGTTTGCGCATGATGAGTGAAGAGGCGAAGAAGAGGATTCAGATTGCTTTGGCGCTGGCCGTGGTGGTGGCCGGGGTGCGGGCGGGATACATCCTTTACGAGCGGCATGAGGACTATCTCGCGGCGCAGAAGCAGGAACAGGCGAAAAAAGCCGGCTACTCGAATGCCGATTACTATGTGGTGCCGAAGAAGCTGTATCCGTTCGATTTGAAGTCGGCGAAGCAGTTGACGCAACAACCGGTGTGGGCGAAAGAGGGATACCGGTACACCTATTATCCATACGATGCGGGGCGGAAGCGGACGGACTTCGCGCATGAGGCCGGGCTGTTGCTGCCGATTGAGCGGCTGGAGATCAAGGACGTGGTGACGGACATGCCGGCTGGGGCAGGGAGCCGACGACAAGTGATGGCCGTGTTTCAGAAAGAAGAGAAGAGCTACGCGGTGCCGATTGGGTTTGAGACGGAAGGGACGTACAAGATTTATTCCGATGAAATGTTGTATGTGGAAGATCCGCATGAGTTGTACAAACACTGGCCGGCAGATGTATGGCAGGCAGTGACGCAGCATGAAGTGAAGCCGGGGATGAATGAGCTGCAGGCGGATTTCGCGGTGGGGATGGGGGTTCCGGATTCGGGCGGGTCGTCTGAGGAGAAGACGGTTCGGTATCCCAATGGAGGGAAGCCGCTGGTGGTGATTTATCACGATGGGAAGGCGGCGGAGATTAAGCCGGGGGCGTAGGAGTTCAAAATCCCACTCTAATCTTGCCAAAGAACGGCAAGATTAGAGTGGGGCACCCTCGGGTTTTTATCTTGAGTCGACGACACGGTACTCGCTGCTCACCAGGCCGCTCGGATAGTGCCGAGTCGCGATGTGACGCAGCCGAATGTCGTGCGGCAGGGCGCCGAAAAGAGGAATTCCTTCTCCGATGAGCACAGGCACGCGAGTGATGATGAGACGTTGAATCAATCCCGCGCACAGGAACTGTTGAATTGTGATTCCGCCGTCGATGTATAGGTGGTGGGCGCCACTGGCGGCGAGCCGCGAAACGATTTCAGCCGGAGGCCCCGCCATCTGTTCAACGACGCCGCCGACAGCCGCGGATAAGTCGACAGGGCGGCTACTCAGGACGACTACGCGCTTGTTGCCATACGGCCACGGCTTCATGCTCAGAACGGTTTCGAAGGTGTTGCGACCAATCACAATCGCATCGACACTGGCGATAAACTCGTTGTAGCCGTGGGGCTCGCCGCCGTCCGGTGGCAGAAAGTCGAGATCGCCGTTTCGCCGCGCAATGAAGCCGTCGAGGCTGGTGCCGATAAAGACGGAGGCGGTCATGTTGAGCGTGCCTCAGGGGCTAAAGCCCGAATCCATTTGCGAGCTGACGCGGCGCTGAAGCGCCGCTCTTCCACGTGCTTCGTACGGCGCTTCGCACGGTGCTTCCGCGGTGCTTCCACCGTACGTTGCACTCCCGTTATTCCCCTTTCACTTTACTGCGGCTAATGCTTTGGAGACTTCCTGAATATCGGGGACGACCGGGATGTCGTAGTTCTTGTGCCATGCGAGCTTGCCGTCGCGGTCGATGATGGAGATGGCGCGGCCGGTGATGCCTTTGTCTTCGAGATAGACGCCGTACTTGGCTGCGACCGCGCCGCGGGGGTGGAAATCGGCGAGCAGCGGGTAGTGGATGCCCATCTTTTCGGCGTAGGCTTTGTGGGACCACACGCTGTCGACGCTGATGCCGAGCACTTGCGCGTCGAGCTGGTCGAATTGTTTTTTGTCGTTCACCATGCAGGCGTGCTCTTTGGTGCAGACAGGGCTCCAGTCGAGCGGATAGAAGACGAGCACGACGCGCTTCTTGCCGCGGAAGTCGCTGAGCTTAACTTCTTTTTGATCCTGATCCTTCAATGTAAATTCTGGCGCGGGTGCGCCGACGGTTGCGGGCATGATTCCTCCGTTGCTGTTTTTAGTCCTGAGAGTAATTTCTGAATCCATCATAAACGAGTTTGGCCCATCGGCGCGCCCCGACAAGAACGCGGGCTGCAATGGAAACTCCTTGCGGGGCCGATGCGGGCGCAGGCGGAGTAGGGATCCCCTCGGCTTCGCTCGGGGCAGGCTCTTCGACTGCGGTTGTCCTTCGCGCTTGAGGCGCGAAGGACAATCCTCGCTCAGGATGACAAAACTGAAGACTTTACTTCACGATGGGGGAATCGGCGTCGGCGGGTTTCTCTTCGTCGGCGTGGATCTTGCCGTCGTCTTCGGCATAGAAGGAGCGATGCTGGGCGTCGAGATGGTTGGGCGTCATGGTGAGGATGAAACTGTCTTTCTTGCCTTTGAAACCAGCGGTGTACTCGCCGCGTTTGGGATCGACCATGCGTTTGGTGAACGAGCCGGAGTGGACGAGTTCGGCGAGGGATGTGGCAAAATGGCTGTACTGTTTATTGAACTGGCGCTGGGCGCGGAGAACGACGCGCATATAGCCAAGGGCGGCCGCTTCCGCGTCGGAGCGTGCGGGGTCGCCGGGAAATTTTGGCTGGTAGGAGACGGCGGGAGTCTGGGCGGTCGCAGCTGTTTCCGGATTGGTAGTGTTCTGCGCGTGGCCTGGAAGCGACGCGGTTCCGAGAGCCGGAGCCGATGCGAACAGAGTGGAGACGGCCAGAGCCAGGCTGGCGATGACGACAAGAAAAGGATTGAAACTGTTTCTCATGCTGAATCTTCTCCGCGAGTGGCACGTCGAGAATTAGCCCGCCAATCTCCGCTCTGGAAGGGCTTTCCGACCTTCTTTTTCATGTTACTCCCGTAATTTAACTTCGGTCACGTTCTCTTTGCAGGGCGGCCAAATGCCGCTATGCTCTAGCTAAGACACTACGCCCGACTAGGGATACCTATGAAAGCAGCAGTAGCCAGAAAACCGATTATCAAAATTGCCGTGGTGGAGAGCGACCCGCTGAGGTTTGTGGGATTTCGCGCCTTGTTCGACACGGAGCCCGAGTTCGAACTGATATCCGCCGGCCTGCCCGAGATTTCCACGTTGCAGGGCGTGGACTTGATCCTGCTGGGAAACCGTTCCGGTCAAAACCTGTTTGACGTGATGGCAAGTCTGAAGGCAACACGGCCGGATCTGCGCATTATCGTGACCGGGTCGGGAGTGGATGAAGAGACCATTCTGAAGGCAATTGCTTCTGGGGCCAAGGGTTATG
>PLKR01000507.1 GCA_003140655.1 Acidobacteriaceae bacterium
TGGCGTCCCCGACGGGATTTGAACCCGTGTTACCGCCGTGAAAGGGCGATGTCCTAGGCCAGGCTAGACGACGGGGACGGCTGCGAGGTGGGGCGCTCGAGACACCAGTTGATCGTAACAAGCCCTTCGCAGCGCTGTCAAAAAGCGGGCTGAATGGCTTGACCTGCTCCGATTACATTCGCTATTGATTGTGGCAGCCTTTGCCGGAGCAACTGAGAGGCGTGAAATCTTCCGGGCACTTCTCCACAAATGCTTGGCCGAATCGCAAGACCGTTCGCCGGTTTTCACTTGCTGCCGCTGAGTTGGTAGCGTGCTGACTTTTTCCCACAATCCCGGGACAGTTTAGAATTATGGAACCGCAACGCTTAGGCGCGGCCCACGAACATTCGAGGCGATTGTGTCCGATCCACTTTATCTCAGTCTTTGGTTTCCCGATTTCTCCAGCCCTGAGATGTTGCCGCACGCCTTTGCCGTATTGCAGCAGTTCCAGTTCTCGACACAACGTCCGGGGATCACTTACTTCGCGCTGCATCCTGTTTCCTGGAATGAGGCCACCGTGCTGGAGCGCCGGTTTCCTTCCGGAATCGATCCCGGGCAGGCTACGCTAATCGCCGCCGAACTGGTCCATGACGACTACGCCTACGTCTTCTACGCCCACTGGGATCTGTGGACTCCGGACGAGCCGAACGCAAACTGGGTGCTCGAGCCTGCATCCGTGAAATTCATCGTCCAAGGAGAGGAATTCGACGAAGGCGCTTACCAGCAGACGGGACACATCCAGGTGGACTTCGGCTCCGATTCGTACTTTCTGCAGCCCGAGACTTCCCTCAGCGACCAGACTCGCGCCAAGATTCGCGACAATGTGGCGAAGCTGGTGGAGTTCTCGGTGAACGTGGAGAAGAATAGCGGCGCGAGCGCGCGCCTGCTCTGGTCGGAGTCGGAGGAGAGCCTGGCGCAGAAACTGATCGCCCGCCTGCAGAAAGTGCAGTAAAACTACGGAAGTCACCTGGGAACGCAGAGTCATTCCGACCATTTAATGATCTGCTCTGTGGACCCCTTATGTCAGAATTTATTTAGTTCGTCCGCCCTCAACTTTAAGCCTGTCCGACGCCCCCGCTTGTGCCGCTGCCAGCCGCGCTGTCAGCACGCGGAAGGGCGAGCAGGAAACGTAGTTGAGCCCGACCTGATGGCAGAACTCGACGGATGACGGTTCCCCGCCGTGTTCGCCGCAGATTCCTACCTTTAGGTTCGGACGGGTTTTGCGTCCGCGCTCGGTCGCGATCTTCACCAATTGTCCCACGCCCTCGCGATCGAGCGCCGCAAACGGATCCTGCTTCAAAATTCCTTCGGCCAGGTATGTCGGNNAAGGAAAAGAACTCCGCCTCCTTGGCGATTTCATCGGCTACCAGCGCAGCCCGCGGCAGCTCGATCATCGTCCCAACCATGTAATCGATCGTGGTTCCCTTCTCCTTGAAAACTTCTTCGGCTACGCGCCGCACGATTGCCGCCTGGTTCGCCATTTCTTTGAGCGTGGCCACAAGCGGAATCATGACCTCCGGATGCACCTTCACACCTTTTCTTGTGACATCGACTGCGGCCTCGAAAATCGCGCGCGCCTGCATTTCGGTGATCTCGGGATATGTGATGCCCAAACGGCAGCCACGATGTCCGAGCATAGGGTTGAACTCGTGTAGTTCTTCCACGCGTGCGAGAAGTTTTCGCAACTGCGCCAGTTTCGGTGACTTCGGCTTAGTCGCTTCGAGAACCGCAATCTCAACCATCAAATCCTCGCGGCGCGGCAGGAACTCGTGCAGCGGCGGATCGATCGTGCGGATCGTCACCGGAAGTCCGTCCATCGCCTTGAACACACCGATAAAATCTGCCCGCTGCATGGGCAACAACCTTTTCAGAGCGGCGCGCCGGTCTTTCTCGTTCGTCGCCAGAATCATTGCGCGCATGTGCTCGATGCGGTCTTCCGCGAAGAACATGTGTTCGGTGCGGCATAGTCCAATGCCTTCCGCGCCGAAGGCCTTTGCTTGAATCGCATCGCGCGGAATGTCGGCATTGGCGCGCACTCTCAGCCTCCGAAACGGCTCAGCCCAACCCATCAACTTCAGCAGTTCGGGATCGTCCGCCTTCGGGGGAATCGTGTTTAACTGTCCTTTAATCACTCGCCCCGTCGTTCCGTCGAGCGAAATCCAGTCGCCTTCCTTGAACGTTTGCCCCTTCACGCGCATCTCACGTTTTTTTTCATCCACCGTGATATCGCCTGCGCCCGCCACGCAGCATTTCCCCATGCCGCGCGTGACCACGGCGGCGTGGCTGGTCATGCCGCCACGCGACGTCAAAATGCCGGCTGCCACTTCCATGCCCTGAATATCTTCCGGCGTGGTTTCAGCGCGAACCAGAATCACAGAATTCTTCTTCGCGCCATGTCCCGCCTTCTTCACCGCTTCTTCCGCGGTAAAAACAATCTGCCCTACCGCCGCGCCCGGTGACGCCGGCAATCCAATCGCCAACACTTCCACCTTCGTGCTCTTTTCATCCAGGCGCGGCACGAGGAAGTCGTAAAGCTGATTCGGCTCCACGCGGAAGATGGCTTCTTCCTTGGTGATCAATCCTTCTTCCACCATCTGAATTGCCACCCGCACCGCAGCCAATCCGGTACGTTTGCCGTTGCGTGTCTGCAGCATATAGAGCTTGCCATCCTGGATGGTGAACTCGAAATCCTGCATATCGCGATAGTGGTTCTCCAGCCGCGTCGTGATCTCGCGGAGCTGGTTGTACACATCGGGCATGATCTTCTGCAATTCGAGGATCGGCACCGGAGTACGAACGCCCGAAACCACATCTTCGCCTTGCGCGTTCATCAGAAACTCGCCGTAGAATTCCTTCGTGCCGGTGGCCGGATTGCGCGTGAAGCCCACTCCCGTTCCGCTGGTGTCGCCGAGGTTTCCGTACACCATCGCCTGTACGTTGACGGCGGTGCCGAGCATGTCGTCGATGTTGTTGATGCGGCGGTAATGCTTGGCGCGCTCGTTCTGCCACGAGCGGAAAACCGCATCCCGCGCCATCACCAGTTGCTCGTGCGGATCTTGCGGAAAGTCGCGCTTGGCATGCTTCTTGACCACCTTCTTGTATTCCTCAATCACTTCCTTCAGCGCCTTGGCGTCAAGATCGGTATCAAGCTCCGTCTTCCTCTGCTTCTTCTTCGCATCAAACACTTCGTCAAAGGCCGCCTTGGGAATCTCCAGCACAACGTTGCCAAACATCTGGATCAGCCGCCGGTACGAATCGGCGGCGAACCGTGGATTGTTGCTGCGCTTGGCCAGCGCCTCCACACTCTTGTCGTTCAAGCCCAGGTTGAGGATCGTATCCATCATCCCCGGCATGGAAAACTTCGCGCCCGAGCGCACGCTTACCAGCAAAGGATTCTCGCCCGTGCCCAACTTCTGCCCTTGCAGCGCTTCCAGCTTGGCCAGCGCATCCTCCATCTGCCGGTCGACTTCTTTGGACACGCCACCGCTACGCATGTATTCCCGGCAGGCCTCGGTCTGAATCGTAAATCCCGGAGGCACGGGCAACCCGGCATTGGTCATCTCGGCCAGNNCCACCGCCGAAAAAGTAAACGTATTTAGTTGCGGTCTTCTTGCTTTCTTGAACTCCAGCTTCGGGGAGAGTAATTGTCGCCATGAGTATTTAGTCCTTTGCTTCGAGATTCTGCGAATTGAAATCTAGATCTTGTGCGTTTCGATTTCGGTGCAGCGTTTTCACCGTTGGGGATAAGCTGCACAACCAAGCGTAGGCTTTAACCCCCTGAGGGACCTCAGGTGCCCGTACTCTTGCTCTCCGTCACGATCTCGGAAAAATCCGCGATCGTGGAAAACTCTTTCAATAGAGCCCGCAGCAGCGCCAGCCGGTTCGCACGTAGCTTCGGATCCTCCACCATGACCATCACTTTGTCGAAAAATGCATCCACACGCTCTCGCGAGGTCGAGAGCAACATGAGTGCATCGCCGTACTCTTTTTTCTTCCGGTGCTCTTCGACCCGAGGCCCATTGACCTCGATATAGGCTGCCAGGTTTTTTTCTTCAGGAGCTGAATCAGGAAAGTACTCGAACCTCGCTGCCAAAGTAATTCCCTTCTCTTCTGCTTGCCTCAAGATGTTCCGCACGCGCTTGCACGCCGCGCCGATCGCAAGGAACTCGGGCATATGCAAAACCTGTTTCACCGCCTCCGCCCGCGATACCGCATCCACGACATCGTCCGCGTCTGCGGCCAAAACCGCCTTGACCACGTCATACGCATATCCGCGCACATCCTTCAAATAAAACTCCAGACGCTCGCGGAAGAACACACGCACCGACTCGGCGAACTTCGCATCGTCGACGAACTTATTCTCCGCTTCCGATCCCTGGTAGCCCGCGCGCGCATCCCGCATCATGTCATCCACGCGGAGCGGCAATTTGTACTTGTCGAGCACCTTCACAATCCCATTCGCCTGCCGCCGCAGCGCAAACGGATCCTTCGACCCACTCGGCACCAGGCCCAGGGCAAACATCCCGGCGATCGTATCCGCCTTGTCGCCGATGGAAAGCACCGCGCCCTCCATCGACCGTGGTACGTCATCCTCTGTGGACTCCGGTTTGTAGTGATCGTAAATCGCATCCGCAATCGCCAATCGCGTCGCCTCGGGCAAGCTCGAATCCAACTCCTGCGCCCGCGCATACAGCCC
>PLKR01000397.1 GCA_003140655.1 Acidobacteriaceae bacterium
TCGCGATGCTGCCCGCGGGCACGGGGCTCGGAGTCGCGAGGGTTGGCGACACTGACAGCGTGTAATCCTCGGTTACATTCACGATGTTCAAAGTCAGAGTGACGGCTTGCGAGGCCGAGCCGCTGGTGCCCGTCACCACAATGGTGTACAACCCCGGCTGGGTGTCGGTGCTGGTGGAAATGGTCAGGAAGGCTTGGGCGGGTGGGGTTGCAGAGTTGGGGCTCACTGTGCACTGCGGGGCGGGGCCGGTTGTCGGCACCGGCATCACCGTGCAGGGGATGGTATCAAACGAAACCGGGCTGTCGAAGCCGCCGACTGCCGCGATGTTGATGGTTGCAGTCGAAGAGCCGCCGGGATCCACGGCCGATGGAGAGAGCGCGCTTGATACGGTGAGGGTAAACTGCCCGTAAGCCATGGACACTGAGGCTGCGGAGAGCACGAAAAGCAAGAGAGCGAAGACGAGGGCGCGTACGATCTGCCTGGGATTCACCATGAGGGGATGAGAACTCACTACCTTCGATTCCTCCAACCACGCAAAAGCTGCCCGAGTCGGCCCGAAAGAATGCCGCCTGCCAGTCAACCACAGAAAATAATGCAAATACGACAGACCTGTCGCGGAATGCGCCAGACAGAATCTTAGACTAGAGTCGTGCATCGTGCCAAACGGCACTGGCATAGCCAGAAAAAACCAGGCTTCCGGGCGCAGCTCGGGGGTTGGAGAATCGAATGCCGGGTATCACTGCTCGTCCTGCAGAAGCTCGGGCGACGGCACGGTACCGCTTTCTACCTGTTTCTCGCGCTCGTCCCGGCGTTGGTTATCGATGCGGACGGAAGTCTCCAGTTCCTTCTTGCCCTCTTCTTTGCGGCCCAGGTGAATCAGGACCTGGCCGCGCAGGTAATGAATATCGGTGCGGCCGGGATCGAGCTTGCCCGCGGCATCAATCGCGCTCAGCGCCTGCGGAAACCTTTCTTCCCGCTGGTAAATCTTGGTCAGCCCGACATACGAATTCACCAGGCGCGGATCGCGCCGCAGCGCCTCGCGGTAGCTCTTCTCCGCGTCGCTGCCCTGTTGCAGAAACGAGTAGACGTCCCCGAGTTCGTCGTAGTTGAGAGCCAGATCGGGTTCTACGGCAGCATCCTTCAGAAACTCGTCACGTGCGTGCTCGTAGTCCTGTTTTCTCAGATACGTCAGACCAAGGTTGAAATGAACGAAAGTTAGCGTGGGATTGGCTTGCGCCGCAGCCTGGAAATCGGCCAGCGCCAGGTCGTACTGCTCCAGATTGAGGTGTGCTTTGCCCATGAACAGATGAAACTCGGGCGAACCCTCGCCGACCTTGACGAGTTGTAGCGTGGCCTTCTCGTCCAACTGTTTTCGTCCGGCCCGGTGGGCGGCGATCGAGAGCACATAGAGATAACTCAGTTGACCGGATTCCTGCGCCCAGAGCGGCTCCAGCGTGTTCGCCGCGTCCGCCCACCGCTCCGCGAAGAAATAGCAGAGTCCCAGCAAGTGCCGCGGCTGCAGATCGCCGGGTTGATCGCGCAGAACGGACTCAAAAAGCGGAATAGCTTTCAGAAATTCACTTTGCCGGTAATAGGCGAGGCCGATGTTCAGCCGGATTCCTGGCACTTGCGGCATCAGATGTTCCGCTTTGCGCAGCATCTCCAGAGCTTTTGTCCATTGCTTGCGGCGCATGTAGACGACGCCGAGATTCGCGTACGCTCCGCCGGCCCGCGGATTCGCCGCCAGCACTTGCCGGAAGTCGCGCTCCGCTTCGTCCAGCCGGCCCTGATTCAGGGCGTCCTGCCCTGCCTCAAAAAGTTGAGCGGGATCTGTGGCCCCTCCAGATGAGGCTACTGGAGCGCCATTTCGGCGTTGGGTCGCCTTCCCCGGCGAAGAAGTTTGCGCCGGCATTGCCGCCGCAACGCCGGCCAGCAGCAGGCAGCCCACAACTCCCGACCGGATGTGCGCGCTTGACACTCGTCTCACTCTCTGCTGTAGTGTCCGCCAACCTCCGCATTGAATTCAAGCGGGAGGGATCAGCAGTTCAGGATTCGATTGCGGTACTCCAGATTTTCGCCATAGGTTTTCGCAAACTGGATTCCGCAATTCAGGGGCAAGCCTTCGATGGTCACGATCCGAGATGTAGCGAAGGAGAGCGGATTCTCATCCACGACGGTGTCGATCGTGCTCAACGACGCTCCGCTGGCGCGCTACATNNACCGTTGGCGTCATGGTCTTCGACATGACCGATCCCTACTGCACGCTGGTGCTGCGCGGCATCGAAAACACGCTCTACCAGGCTTCTTACCTGCCCATTCTCACGGACGTACACAATGAGCGCAGCCGCTTCGAGCGCTATCTCGAGATGCTGCTCGACCGCCGCATCGAAGGCCTCGTCGTCCTCGCCAACTGGCTCTTTCTCGATATCAACTTGCTCGCCGATCTGGAAAAGAGCGGCATCCCCACCGTTCTCATTGCCTGCGAGCTCAAGGGGGACTCGATGAGTTCGGTGATCGTCGACAACGAAGTCGGTGGGTACCTCGCGCTGGAGCATCTGCACTCTCTCGGTCATCGCAAGATTGCCTTTATCCGCGGTCCCAAGACCTTGGCCGACAGTTCTCCCCGCTGGCGCGGCGTCCGCAGATGCGCCAAGGCGTGCGGCCTCGAACTCGATTCCCGCCTGGTTGTGGACCTGCCCGAATCGCGTGATCCCCTTTCCAGCTTTGAAATGGGCCAAAAACTGACCGCGAACCTGATCAGGCAGAAGCGCCAGTTCACAGCTCTGCTTGCCTTCGACGATATGACCGCCTTCGGCGCCATCCGCGGCTTGGCCAAGGCTGGGTTGCGCGTGCCTGAGCACTGCTCCGTGATCGGCTTCGACGATGTCGCCGCCTCGGCTCTCTGCACGCCGCCGCTCACCACCGTGCGCCAGCCCATGGAAGCGATGGGAGCGGACGCAGTGGGCATTGTTCTCGAAGGCATCAACTGCGTGCTGGAAAAACGCGAGGTCACCGCTCACCATCGCAAGGTGGCGCCGGAATTGGTGGTTCGGGAGTCCACGCGCAGCCTTCTGTAGGGTGCCGCGGCCCTGCAGCGGGAAGCGGTTTTGTACAAGTCGAAATCGTCCCGGGCCGCGAGGCCGCGTTTTTTCTCTTGACATCAGATAGTCAATAAAAGCACTATTCATACGTTTTAATAAACTGACTGTGGGGCTTAGGCTACGGGTTGGGCTATGAGGTCGTTGGAACAAAGTCGCTGGCTGCCGTGGCTGCGTTGGGCATGGCATATGCTCTGTGAGATGGGCGAGCCGTTTGGGCATCAGGAGAAGAACTTAACCATGAAATCTCATCGTATGTGTGTGCGCATGGTGTGGTTTGTGCTGACGTTTTGCGCGACGGGGGCTTGGGCGCAGGATACTGCCTCCATCACCGGCACAATTACCGATTCCAGCGGAGCGGCGGTCCTCAACGCTCAAGTCGCGGTTAAGAACGCGGAACATGGCATCAGTCGTACCAGCACCAGCAACGGCAGCGGCGACTTTCTCTTCGCCTCGCTGCCCATCGGTTCATACGATTTGACGGTCGTGGCCGAAGGCTTCAAGAAGTATGAAGCCAGAGGGATCACCTTGGTCATCGCACAAAAGGCGCGGGTCAACGTCGCGCTGGAAGTCGGCACAATCAGCACGGAGGTTGTTGTCCAAGGTTCGGAAGTTGCGCAGGTAGAAACGCAATCTTCCGACTTGGGCAATACCATCAGCGGCAGGGAAATCAGTCAGCTAGAACTGAATGGCCGCGACTTTACCCAGTTGGTTACTTTGTCCCCCGGCGTCACCAACCAATCTGGCCAGGATGAAGGCGGCGAGGGTGCGACGACGGTGGCGTTCAGCATCAACGGTGGCCGCACCGAATACAACAACTTTGAAATCGACGGCGGCGACGCGCTGGATAACGGCAGCAACACTACCATCAATGTCTACCCAAGTATCGACGCCATCGCGGAAGTGAAAGTATTGACTTCGAACTACGGCGCGCAATACGGCAAGAACGGCTCCGGCACGGTCGAGGTAGAAACCAAATCCGGCACGAACCACTTTCACGGGGACTTGTACGAATTCCTGCGCAACGACGATTTCAACGCGACTCAATTCGGCTTAACTTCGGTTCCGGAGTACAAGAAGAACGACTTCGGTTTTACCATCGGCGGTCCGGTTTACATCCCCGGCCACTACAACAGCGATAAGCAAAAGACGTTCTTCTTCTGGTCGGAGGAATGGCGGCGCGACCTGACGCCGGCCTCGGGATTCTTTTCGCAGACGATCGTTCCGACCGCGGCCGACCGCATGGGAAACTTCGGCGACCAGTGCACGGGCGCGGCCTCAAACTTGGAATGCCCGCTTGTCCCGGCATTTATCAACGGCGTTGCTCAGCCAATAGGGAATAGTCCGGGCGATGTCGGTCAGCCCTTCGCTGGCAATCAAGTGCCGATTCAGAATTCTGATATCGCGTCCGCGCTGACCGCGCTGATTCCCGCGCCGAACGGCGTATCCTCCGACGGTCTGGAGGATCAGTGGTACGCGACTCCCACGCTGCCCACGCACTGGCGGCAGGAATTGTTCAAGATCGATCACAACATTAACAGCAAACTTCGCGCCAGCTTCCGCTACATTCACGACTCATGGAATCAGCAATACCCGGTTCCCCTGTGGACGTCCGGCGTCACCTTTCCGACGATACAGACGAATTTCAACAATCCCGGCGTCAGCATGGTGGCGCGGCTTACGGCCAATGTTACGCCCACCCTGCTCAATGAATTCGTTGCGAGCTATACCACGGATCACATTTCAACGCAGCTCACCGGTCCTTGGCAGCGGGGCAATGTTCCGGCCAGCCTCGGGCTCTACGACAATGGCTTCGGCGGGAAGGTGCCGGGCATAATGCTTGCGGATGGACAATATACTTTTGCCGAAGATCCAGGCTACGTTCCGAACGGCCCTTTGAATTCGAACCCGACGTTCACCTTCCGCGACAATGTGACCAAGATCGTCGGGTCGCACAACATTCAATTCGGCATGTATTTCGCGGACTCCCACAAGAACGAGATCCCGCAGCCGCCGAATGGTCCTAATGGCTTGTTAGGCTTCGCCAACGCGACCAACGGCACGGACCCGTCGCTCACGACGGGCAATGCCTACGCCGATCTTCTTCTCGGCAATATCGGCAGCTTCGCTCAGCAACAAGCCCAACTCAAGCTGCACAACTTCTATCACATTTACGAACCGTATATTCAGGATGACTGGCACGCCACGCGAAAATTGACTTTGAACCTGGGATTGCGGATGAGCTTCTATGGAACGTATCGCGAGCTGAATAATCTGGCCTACAACTTCGATCCAAGATTTTACGTGCCGGGTGCGAGCAGCGTCGATCCTGTGACCAGCCTGGTAGACGGCAATCCCTACAACGGTTGGGTGGACTGCGGGGTTACGCCGGGGGTTCCCGCAGGCTGCATGAGCAACCATTGGATTAATCCCGCGCCGCGCGTTGGTTTTGCTTTTGACCCATTCGGCGACGGCAAGTGGGCCATCCGGGGTGGGTATGGAATCTTTTTCGAGCACACCAACGGCAATGAGTCGAACACAGACCTGCTCGAGCCCGACAACATCAAGACCCAGACCACGAGCGTGGTGAACATCTCCGGCTATGCGAATCTCAATTCCAGCCTGCTTGGGGCCGGAACGCCTCCGCTGACGGCTACCTCAATTCCCAGCAAAGCCATCTGGCCCTACGTACAACAGTGGCACTTGGATATTCAGCACGATCTCGGCAAAGGGACCGTGGCGACGCTTTCTTACGTCGGTAGCGCGGGCGTTCACTTGACGCGGGCGTATGAGCTAAACGAAATCGTGCCCGTTTCCAACAGCCAGAATCCTTACGGACCCGGACAGGTAATAACGGCGGATGACTGTAGCTCGGTTACGATCGGAGCCAACGGCCAGGCTACGGCGACTGCTAACGTGGATACTGGTAACCCCGTCACCATGACGGGCGGATGGGCCAACAATCTGGCCGTTGCTTGCGGCAACAACCCGAATTTTTACCGGCCTTACCTAGGCTGGGCCAGCATCGGGCGCAAAGACCAGACCGCGTCCTCGAACTACAACGGGCTGGAAGTTTCGGTGCGGCACAACATTGGCGGGCTGGAGCTGAACGCCGCATATACTTACAGCCACTCGATCGACGATTCCTCCTCGGGCAACGATGCGGGGTTGTTTAACACATACGACCTTAATGCCTATCGTGCCAGCTCCAACTTTGACCAGCGGCACACCATCACACTCGCCTACGTTTATGACTTGCCGTTCTTCAAGGCGAAGGGTTTAGCGCATTCGATGCTTGGAGGCTGGCAGTGGTCGGGTATCACTCTGATTCAGAGCGGATCGCCGTTCAGTGTGTACAACTCGGGAAATGGTTCGATCGCGCCCTCAGACAATGCCGGCGTGGGCACGGGCGCTTCTCAAATCGGTAACCTTGGCAGCCTCACTGGAGGTTCATATCCGGACATCGTTGGTAATCCGAAGGAAGGAGTCCAGAACACTCCTTTCGCGGGTTTCGGGCCGCTTCTGTTCAATCCCGCTGCATTCGTTGCGCCCAGAGGCCTGACTTTCGGCGATGCCGGCAGGAACATATTGGACAATCCGTGGCGCACGAACTTCGACATGGCCTTGCTCAAACACTTCGCGGTTACTGAGAGCAAATATTTCGAATTCCGCGCGGAGGCCTTCAACGTGTTCAATCACACGGAGTTCAACTGGCTGGGCGGCGACGGGGGATCCGCAAGTTCTAACGCGGGGGCAGGGAACACTTCAAGCACGGTTGTCTGCTACGGCGGCGCCAACAACTCGGCGGGCGATCCTTCCTGCCTGCCCGAAGTGCTGTTCCGTCCGGGAGCCGCGCACAATGCGCGAATTCTGCAATTGGCGCTTAAGTTTATTTTCTAACTGATTCTCATCCGACTTGCACGTGCTGTGCTGCCGAAACAGCTTCCAGCGCGTGCTCCAGGTCCGCGATCAGATCGTCTGCATTCTCGATGCCTACCGACAGCCGGATCATCTGTTCAGTCACTCCCATCTTGGCGCGCTCTTCGGCTGGAATCATGGCATGCGACGTTAGCACCGGGATCGAAACCACAGACTCCACACTGCCCAGGCTCGGCGCCAGTGTGAATAACCGCATGGCTTCGCTCACGCGCCGCGCGTCTTCGCCCGTGCCCTCTACCTCAAAGCTGACCATTCCTCCTCCGCCGCTCATCTGCGCACGCGCGACGGCATACTGCGGATGACTCTTCAAAAACGGATAATGCACGCTCCGTACCTTCGCTTGCCCGGACAAGAACTCCGCTACCCGCTGCGCGTTTTCATTCTGCCGCGCTACGCGCACCGCCAGCGTCTTCAAGCCGCGCACCAGCACCCACGACGCATGAGGATCCATGCAGTTGCCCAGCGTCGTTCGTGTCTCCCAGATTGTTTCCATCAATTCGCGCCGTCCCGCGACCACGCCGCAAATCAGATCCGAATGCCCGGCCAGGTATTTCGTTCCGGAATGCATCACCAGGTCGATGCCGAATTCCGCCGGATGTTGGTTGATGGGTGTACCGAATGTGGCGTCAATCATGCTGAGCAGCTTGTGTTGCCTGGCCAGAGCCGCCACTTTCTTGAAATCCACCACGCGCAAAGTCGGATTGGTCGGCGACTCCAGATAGAGCAGCTTCGTGTTGGGACGGATCGCCCGCGCGTGCTGCTCATACTCCGTGGTGTCCACAAACGTGGTCTCAATCCCCATTTTTGGCAGCCACTGCGAGAGAAATTTATTCGCGCCGCCATAAATATCGCGCTGTGCCACAATGTGATCGCCGCCTTTGAGCAGCGCCATGATCGTCGTCGTGATCGCGCCCATGCCAGAGGCGAACGTCAGCGCCGCATCCACGCCTTCCAACTCCGCAATAGTCTTTTCCGCAACCGTGTTCGTCGGATTGCCGTAGCGCGTGTA
>PLKR01000360.1:0-4214 GCA_003140655.1 Acidobacteriaceae bacterium
GTCGACAAATCCAGCCGATAGACTTTGGCTGGCAGATCTCCCAGCCTGTAGAAATAGATTGCCTTTCCGTCGTCACTCCATTGAATAGGTTGCTCCCCCGGCTCAATGCCTGGAACAGCCCGAGGGTCCCCGCCGGCAACTGGGTAGAAATACGCCTTCTCATCTGGCCCGACGCCAACCACTTGCTGACCGTCCGGAGAAAGGACCAGAACGAGGGGGTCGATTCCTTCCGGCGAGATAGGCGTGGGCTTTCCGCCGGACAAATCCTGGAGGTAAATACGGGCGGCGTGACCGGGCTCCTTGCCGGAGAACAGGAAGCGCCGGCCGTCCGGCAGCCACCTCGCCCGGCTGTGATTGATTGAGTCGTGAGTGAGAGGCTTGGCCTCGCCAGGCCCGGTGGGAAGAAGAACAAGCTGGGCGGGAGCAGAAGGCGGACTGGCAATCACCCATTTGCCGTCAGGCGACACGGTGATCGCGAGTCCGTCTCCCAGGCGGACGGCCGAAGCCTCACTGACCTTTCGTTGATAAACGGAGTAGTTCGGTCCTCCGCCTTCACCTGCCTCGGTGAAGAGCAGCACCTTGCCATCAGGCGAAATGTCTGAGGGGTACGTGTAGTCAAGCCACGACAAATCGTGTTCCTTGCTGTCACCAGAAGTGAGGCCAATCAGTTCTCGTCGCCAGGTGTCGCGGGAAAGCAGCACGCGCCCATCCTGCCAAATATCTTGCACCGACAAAGTGTCGGGAACCGTTGCAATTAGCCGCTCGCGTCCGCCCAATGTCACAGCATAGATGGCGCGTTTAACCGACCCGGACCGGCTAGCAGTGAACCATAATTCTCCGCCNNACGCGGAGAGAACCTCCGTCATCGCCGGGCAGAGGATGGTCCAGGAACGCCACCAAGTCGCCTTTTCGTGAAACTCGCGGATGGCTGATCCAGCCTGAGGTTTCGTACAGCACTTTCCCGATGGGAAACTCGAGCCGGTTTCGACCATTAACATCGCGCACGATCGCCAGGTTATTTCCGTCCGGGGACCAATCCGCCCACTGCACGTTTTCGAGCACGGGGCGCGGAGATCCACCGTTGAGTGGCACTCTGGCGAGCGTCCCCACTTGGGCATAAACTCCGGACGGACGGCTATCCATCGATACGGCCATCTCTCCGGTGGAGGAGATTGCCAAAAGCGCAGCTCCAGCGAGATTGAGGGAGCGCGATTGCGGACTTTCGGGGCTGGTGATGAACAAGTCGAGGGGAGAGCTTTGCCAGGAAGCTCCGTAGACGACCGACTGTCCGTTGGGGGTAAAATGCGCGGACCGAATGGTACCTCGGCGAAAGGTGAGCTGGTGGTAGAGGGGCTGTGATACCGGCGTCCAGCTGCCGCGGAGAAACCAGCCTGCACCTGCGCCCAGAATGAGGACGGCGCAGGCGATCAATCCCGTCGATCGGAGGGAATGCGTCTTCCTGACCGCCGCTGCCGCCAGCGCCGGAGCTGCGGCTGCCTGCGTCGCTGATACCGCACCCTGGGTCGCGGCACTGCGGTTTGAGTCCAAGTCGCGTTTCAAGCGCCTTAATTCGGCGCGTATTTCAGAAGCCGTCTGATAGCGGAGCTCGCGGTCCTTTTCCAGCGCCCGGCCAATGATCCGGTTGAGATCGGGGGGCAGGCTGGGATTGAGCTGGGGGGCCGGCGTTGGGACGCGATTGAGGATGGCCTCGAAAACGACCGCGGAAGTGCTGCCGCCAAATGCCACTTGGCCGGTGCACATCTCATACATGACCGCGCCGAAGGAAAACAGATCGGTGCGGGCATCGAGTTCTTCTCCACGCGCCTGTTCGGGGGACATATAGGCGGCGGTGCCCACGGTACTGCCTGGACTTGTGAGTTGTTCGTCCCTGACATCCGCTATCGTTGAGCCGTTCATCGAAGCTGTAAGATTGCGGCTCGCGTTAACTTTGGCAAGTCCGAAGTCGAGAATCTTCGCCTGCCCGCGGCTGGTGATGAAGATATTGGCCGGTTTGATGTCGCGATGCACAATGCCGCGGTTGTGGGCCGCATCGAGTGCATCGGCGATCTGAATGCTCAGCTCCAACAACTCGTCAATCTTGAGCGGCCGGTTCTCGACCTTGTGCTTGAGGGTCTGGCCATCCAGAAACTCCATCGCGATAAATGCTTGCGCGTCCTGCTCGCCGATGTCGTAGATGGTGCAGATGTGAGCGTGATTCAGGGCCGACGCGGCCTGGGCCTCGCGACGGAAGCGGCTGAGGGATTGCGGATCGCGCGCCACTTCGTCAGGCAGGAACTTCAGGGCAACAAAACGGTGCAGGCGCGTGTCCTCGGCCTTGTAAACCACGCCCATGCCACCGCCGCCCGAGTTTCTCGATGAATGCGATAGTGGGAGATGGTCTGGTCGATCATTCGAGTATGCCTGACTTTCGGGTCGCTTCATCTTACGGACACGGCATCCGCTAGTCAACGAATGACGCCTCTTGGTAGTGGGCCAGTCTGATTTCCACAGGCTAACCGAAATGGAGGACAACCACTGCGTAAATGATGGCGATTGCCCAAAGCCAAAGGAATATTTCCAGCGCAACGAATGTATGTGGGGTACTGAGGCTTCATGGGTATGCTTGAAAACGGAGACCATGCGAATTTCGTTTTCGCGTTCTTCCGTCCCCACGTCACAAGCATGTCCGTCCTAAATACGCACAGCCAGCCGCAGACCGCAAATCCGAGAATCATTGCCACAAACCAGATGGCTTTGAATGTTGTCATGCACCTGTCTTTTCGCCGAGTGCTTTCAGGATAAGCCCCTTGTCAATCCGCTTTGTTTGGGATGCCGTCTCTGGCTCCCCTTGGAGTGGGACATACTCTATCGCAAGTATTACAACGAGGAAGTGAAGAAGCTGGGCATCTGACCGTCGCAGCCAGGCATCAGGAGTGCGCGGGTCCTGATCGGAGTCATTTTTTCGTCTGCAAAAGAGCGACCGACCGCTTTTCGTCGATGAGGTGGCGCCGGCCATCCTCGCTGGCGCTTGCGCCTTTTCTGATAAGTTCGACAACTTGCGCAGGAGTAAGCGAAGGATCTAGCGCGAATAGTTTGGCCGCGAGATTCACCACGTTCGGAGAGGCCATGGACGTGCCCGAAAACCTCAACTTCGCTCCGCCGGGCACATAGCTTTCCACGTTATAACCGTCCGCGTCGACCACCACAGTATCTCCATAACTGGTGAATGACGTTTCGTCGCCAGCCTGGTTGACTGCTCCAACCGCAATCAGATTCGGCAGATGCAGCGAGGCCGGGACATCTTCGATAAAGCCGCTGTTGCTGTCGCTATTCCCGGCGGCGGTGACGAACAGAGTGTTCGGCGCGCCTTTGATGGCGGTCTCGATGGCATCGCGCCAGATTGCGTAGAGTTCGGAGGCCCGTTTCTTACGTTCCGCGGGATCGGCGCCGCCGCCAGTCTTGGAGATCCAGGTTTCAAACTCCTGCGGCTCGTCTCCCCAGCTCATGTTGACCACGCGCACGTTGCGCGTGCGGAAATAGTCGGACATCTGCTGAAACGCTGCACCCACGTGGCGAGCCCACGCGGGCGTGGGAGGAAACGGCAGGTCGGGCAATTGATCGTTGAAGCGCGCCACAACCAGGCGCGCGGCCGCATTGCCGCGCACCGCGATGCCGGCGCAGTGCGTGCCGTGCATATAGAACCCGAGCACCTTCTCCAACTCGAAGAGGTGATGTATCTGCTCCGCGGAAAGCGTAGAGTACTTCTTCTCGAGCGCATCCGCCGCGGGAGACTCGATGCCATTCTGAATATCCAGTTGCCCCTGGATATCGTCGCGGAATTCCGGATAAGCTTTCTGCTGCTCGGGGCTAAGTGGATACAGCCAGGTTGTAGCCGGATCCCCGCGGTCATCCACAGCAATGCCGTGCGTGCCGCTGGAGGTCGGCTTCGTGTCGGTGAATAGTTGATCGGGAAAGAGCGAAACGTCGACGCCGGAGTCCCAAATCGCCACCAGCACCGGAGCCAGATTCTGATCTTTCGTGAGCGTGACTTCGCGCGCGACCCAGATATCGGGTTGAACGACGTTGTGAGATACGATGTACTGTTTTAGAACTTCGCTGCGGGCCGGGAGCACCGGAATGGCAGATTGCAAATCATTCCGCGTCGCGATCAGATCCCACGCTTCAAGGTTGTCGAGCGCGCCCGACTTCTGTAC
>PLKR01000360.1:4254-4648 GCA_003140655.1 Acidobacteriaceae bacterium
GGAAAGACCAGTCGTCAGCTTGGCTGAGGGCTTCTCGGTCAAAGCGCGAAGCGATTCGATGGTTTCGAGCCCGGCCTCGTTCTCGCCGGCCAGCTCCTGCAAATTGAGTCTGGCGAAGAGCAAGGTACGCAGGGTAGATTTGTCGGCGATCTCGTAATCTCGAAAGACGCTGTCGAGGTCGGCGCGGACTTTGGCCGCAAAGGCGTTGAAGGCGGCATCATCCGCCTGCACCAGGGCGGAAGCCGAGCCGGTTACCGGATAACTGAAGCGAGGCAGGTCTGCCTGGCTCGCGACCTTCTTCTTGGTATTCGACTGTGAGTAGCTGAAAGGCGAAACCATCAGCAGAAGGCAAACAAGACTGCGCGCGATCCGATGACGCTCCATGAAACACCTC
>PLKR01000360.1:4722-9548 GCA_003140655.1 Acidobacteriaceae bacterium
TCAGGCTGCTTCCCGCCGCTTCTGGATGGTCTGCAGGGTCTGGCGATACTTCTGCGCATTGCCCACGATCTTGCGTTGCGGCAGGCTGTTGACCCACAGTTCGTGAGGAATGTCGCGGCGTTCGCGGCGCGTGCCAACGGCGCCCCGATGCAGGACGTTGGTCGCTCGCTTCTCCGCAGTCTCTTGCTGCCAGCCGCTGCCCGAGCTTACGTTGAAGATCCCGATGTAGCCATTCACCAGGAGTTGAAACGGCTTCTGCATCTTGTTCATGCGATCGAACTGCGTGGAGCCCTCCGTGCGGAAGCCCTCGAACCATGCGGGGTAAACAAAGTCGGACAATAAAATGTTGTCGACCTGGTAGCCGAGGCTATCGTCCTCGCAGGCATCGCAGACCTCGTAGGCGTAGAGCATTCCGGCAGTATTGTTGTTCTGCACGAACACGGTCAGGTTGATGTTGGGGTCGCCGAGCATCTCCAGCAGTTCGTGGCTGGCGGTGACGGTCCAGGATGTGCCCGCCTTCAGGTCGCTGGCGGCGAAGACCTTGCCGATGGGAAGCCCCTCGGTGGTGAGGTCGTGATAACCGAGAGCGTTGGCTTGGTCCGAGTCGTCAAGCATCACGAGCCACCAGCTCCCGTTGGGCGGTTGAGTGCCCTTGGGGACAATGGTGAGTTCGGCGTCGGTCCCCCAGACAGGACGGAAGTCGTTGGTCACTTGATTCTGGAGCGCCGCCACGACCGGCACGACATCCGCGTCGGCCAGCACGGTGCTCTCGTTGATCACAGAGATTTGGATGGTTGAGGTTTGTGCGTGGGTAGGTTGAGGCATACAGGTGGACTCCTTCGCAAAGAAATTCGGAGAACGCGCAGCGTGAGTTGCGTGACTCTGTGAGCAAAAGCTTATACGCTGATCATGCGTAGGAAATGTTTGTGCCGCCAAAAAAGTTGAAGCGCAGTTCCAAATTGGAACCGCAGCTTCGCNNCGCTGAAATCAAGGCTGTGGTGACACAAGCCGCCGCAGAAGCAGGTTTTGATCTCGTGGGCATCGCTCCGGTGGATGACGC
Organism: Acidobacteriaceae bacterium; assembly: GCA_003140655.1. Lineage (GTDB taxonomy): Bacteria > Acidobacteriota > Terriglobia > Terriglobales > Acidobacteriaceae > Sulfotelmatobacter. Next base: position 5,783 of record PLKR01000360.1, read on the forward strand.
TCCGGAGCTGGAGCATTTTCCGCGCTGGATTGCCGAGGGGCACGCCGGCGAGATGAAGTACATGGAAGTGCGCGACGAGCAGGGACGCCTGAAGCGCGCGTCTCTGGCGCACGCCGCTCCGTGGGCTCGCAGTGTTGTGGTTTGCGCCCTCAACTACAACACGGCGCAACCGTATTCCACGCAGACGCCGGACGATTCAACCAAGATACAAGCCCGCGGCTGGATCTCCCGCTACGCCTGGAGCCACGAGGACTATCACGACGCGGTGATGCTGCGCCTGCGGCAAGTCGAAGCGGCCATGAGAGCTGCATGTCGAAGCGACGGTCTCACCACTCACTGTTACGTCGACACTGGTCCCATCGTCGAGCGCGTGGCCGCGAAGTACGCCGGCGTCGGCTGGATCGGGAAGAACACGTGCATCATCAATCAGAAGCTGGGCTCGTGGATTTTTTTAGGCGTGATTCTTACCTCGCTCGATCTTGAACCTGATCTGCCGGCGCCTGATCGCTGCGGCAGTTGCACGCGCTGCATCGAGGCCTGTCCCACTGACGCACTGATCGCGCCCTATCAGCTCGATTCCAATCGCTGCATCTCTTACCTCACGATCGAAAAACGTGGCGCGCTTCCTCAGGATGAGCATCTGCGCTCCGGGATGGGGCGGCATGTTTTCGGGTGCGACATCTGCCAGGATGTCTGCCCCTGGAACCGCAAGGCTCCGACGACGAACGCCGATGAGCTTCAAGCACGCGAGGAACTAGTGAATCCAGCGCTCGACTGGCTGGCGGAGATGAGCGCGGAAGAATTTCGCCAAACCTTTCGCGGCTCGCCGCTGCGGCGGGCGAAGCGCGGGGGCCTGCGCCGGAATGCAATCATCGCCATGGGCAACAGTGGAGACCGGAAGTTCCTTCCGCTGCTCGACAAGCTGGCGGCGGATGAGGATGAAGTGGTTGCCGAGAGTGCCGCCTGGGCTGTCCGGAAGCTGACCTAGATCCAGATCAAAAAAAACACAGATCGATCTGGCTAAAATATCTGGAATCAGTTAGTTACGGAGTTTTAGGCCCGCGGGAATATGGGTAAAATATTGGAAACAAAAGACTTACCCGTAAAATATTCCATTCAAAGGACTTAGGAGATTGGTGTGGACTAAGTGCCTTGGAATCAGCGACCCTTCTCGCAAAATATTGCATTCGCTGGAGTTATCTCATTGCTATTATGTTGTCAAATAACAAATGCGTAGAGAATATGGTCACACTCTGGGGAATCGAAGTCAAGGGAATTCGAGGGGTGGGTTGGCCAGGTCCTGGGTTCGCGGATGCGGATTAAGAAAATCTTCGACAGTGCGAGAGGGCATGACCGATCATGGGGTGGGGTCGAATTCTTTTTTGTAGGCCTCCCAGCGTTGGCGGACCTCGGCCATTATTGACTGGTACTCTGGGTCGGCGCGGAGGCTGTCGTAGTTCTTGTCGTGTTCGAACCAGGGGTAGTTCACATCTCCGAGTGCTACTGTGCGTTTCAGCCACTCGATGGCATGCTGGCGGTCGCCGAGCAGGGCGTAGATGCCTCCGACCCAGTATGCGCCATCTCCATCAATGATCTGTTCGGGACGGTATTGGAACAGCCTGGGGTCGATTTTTTCCCGTTGGTGGCGCGATGCGTAGAGAAATGCCGCCAGCATCCTGGGAGTGTCGTCGCCCGAGTTGCGAGCCAGTAGGACGGCCCGATCCAGAGATATTTCGGCCTCGTCGAGTTTGCCCTCATAATAAAGGAGCGCTCCGAAGTAGGCCAAGGCCTTAAATTGATCTGGATTTTCGGCAACCACGGGCCGCATTTCCTGTTCCGCTTCGTGCGCTCTACCGCTGTAGAGAAGCATACGGGCGTGCATCCAGTGAGGCTGAATCGGCGTGGGATTCAATGCAATAATGCGGCGGTAGGCTTGCTCGGCAAGCTCATTGAGGCCTGCGTAGTAGCAGGAATACCCCAGATTTTGCCAGGCGGTTTCACTGTTGGGGGCGAGCGTAACTGCCTGCCTGAGAGCACGGATTGCTTCCTGCTCGCGGCCTTCCTCACTGTAAGCGCCTCCCAGCGCAGTCAATCCCTCCGCTGACTGCGGATTGATCTTCAAGGCGTTCTGGGCTGCCTCCTCGGCGCGCTTCAGATTCGCCTCGGCGCCCTCGAAGAAGTTTGCCCCCTGCAACAAACAAAACTGCGCGAGCAGGGCGTACGCATCCGCGAAATTCTTATCCAGCGAAATCGCATGCAAAAGGAGACGCTTGCCGTTTTCGAGGCTGTCCAGGCGGGAGTACATCAGATACTCATTGGAATAGAATCGTGCTTGCAAGTAGTCATTGTAGGCATCTACGCTCGTGGTCACGGGCTGTTCCATCGACTTTTGTTCCGTCGGAGAGATTTCGATCTTGAGCCCCTCTACGACCTTGGTGGCAATCTGATCTTCAAAGCTGAGTATGTCTGCGCTGCGCAGATCGTAACGTTGCGACCATTTGGTATTTCCCGTGCGGCCGTCGATCAGTTGAACAGTTACGCGAATCACGTCTGAAGAACGCTGGTAGGTTCCTTCGAGAACGCTTTCCACGTTCAACGCTTTGGCCGCTTCGGCGGGGTCGGGCGCTTCCTTCGCATACTTCAAAACAGATGTGGTCGGTCTCACGGCGAGGTTCTTCAATGAGGTTAAGCGGCTGATGATTGCGTCAGTGATGCCGATGCCCCAACTGTCACTCGTCGCCGCTGAAATGTCACGGAAGGGAAGCACAGCCATGGTTTCCACGGAAGGCTTGGAAGCAACTTGAGTGGCTTGCGGTGCGTGAGACCGGGAATCGTAGGTGCGCACAACAACTACAACCAGCGCTCCGGCCAGCAATACTGCGGCGGCGAAGATCAATTGCTTGCGGGCTCGGCCTGGACGTAAGAGATGCGTTCCTTCCGGAGCGGTGACGAGAAGGCGCTGCGACTCGGTATCACGCTTGACTCGCTTCAGGTCGGCTTTTAACTCTGTCGCGGACTGGTAGCGGACGTCGCGATCTTTTTCCAGGGACTTGGAGATTATGTCTTCGAGCTTCGCGGGGAGATCTGGATTCAGGCGCACCGCGGAAGCTGGCACTTTGTGAAGAATGGAATCGAAGATTACACCTGACGCGTCGCCGCGAAAAGGCAGCGTGCCCGTGGTCATTTCGTAGAGTACGACTCCGAAAGAAAACAGATCGGTACGGGGATCGAGTTCCTTGGCCAGAACTTGTTCGGGCGACATGTAGGCTACTGTTCCCAGGGCACTGCCGGGGCTGGTGAGATGCTCCTCGGCAACGGTAGCAGTGGCTTCGATCGCGACCGCTTCGGGCTTGCGCGTTACCTTGGCCAAACCGAAGTCGAGAATTTTGGCGTGTCCTCGTTTGGTGACGAAGATGTTGGCCGGTTTGACATCACGATGGACGATGCCTTGGGCATGAGCGGCGTCGAGCGCGTCGGCGACCTCGATGCCTACCTCCAGGACGCGATCCAGTTCCATGGGGCGATTGCCAATCAAGTGCTTCAGGGTTGCGCCGTCGAGAAACTCCATGGCGATGAAGGCTTCGCCATGCTGGTCGTCGATTTCGTAGATGGTGCAGATGTTCGGATGGTTCAAGGCGGAGGCAGCCTTGGCTTCGCGCTGGAAGCGCGCGAGCGCCTGAGGGTCTTTGGCTACGTCTTCGGGCAAAAACTTGAGGGCGACGAAGCGATTGAGCTTCACGTCTTCGGCTTTGTAGACCACACCCAT
>PLKR01000402.1:0-2879 GCA_003140655.1 Acidobacteriaceae bacterium
GATGACGTGAACAGGGATAGCCGGCTGCTCATGCGCCGCAACATTCACGACCGCTTATCGACATTGGCGCCGTTCCTCACCTACGATCCGGATGCGTACATCGTGCTCGGCGATGACGGCCGGCTGTCGTGGATCATGGATGCGTTCACGGTTTCAGACAGCTATCCGTACTCGACCCATTATCGTCTCGACCGCGATCCTATTAACTACATGCGGAACAGTGTTAAGGCGGTCATCGACGCCTACGACGGCACGACAACGTTTTACGTGTTCGATACNNCTGCGCAAACACGTGCGCTACCCCGAGTTGTTGCTCAAACTGCAGGCGGAAGTTTACGGCCTGTATCACATGACGGATCCAGAGGCGTTCTACAACCGTGAAGATCTGTGGACGGTCGCCACCGAAGTCGGCATGAGCGACGGAGGCCAGCAAACCACACAGGCGATGCAGCCGAATTTCGTGCTGATGAAACTGCCTGGCGAAACTGGCGAGGAGTTTGTGGAGATTCTCCCCTTCACGCCGGCCAACCGGAATAATCTGATTGGTTGGATCGCCGGGCGTAGCGACGGCGCACAGTACGGTGCGTCGGTGGTCTACAACTTTCCCAAAACGAAACTGGTCGACGGCCCGCTGCAAATCGAGGCTCGAATCGATCAGAATGCTCAGCTTTCCGGACAACTGACCTTGTGGAATCAGCAGGGCTCCCATGTGCGGCGCGGTGCCCTTCTAGTGATTCCGTCGGGACGGGCGCTGTTGTATGCGGAGCCTATTTACTTGCAGGCGGAGCGAAGTCCGATGCCGGAGTTGCGCCTGGTCGTGCTTGCGCTGCAAGATCGGCTGGCTTATGGACCAACCTTCGAGTCGGCGATGGCGTCACTTTTTGGCGGAGCGGTCTCGTCGCTAAGTGCCCCATCAACGAGCGCCGCGGCAGTCCCGGCGGAGTCCGCCGCGTCGCCCCAGTCCGCAGCGGATCTTAACGCCCTTATTGCGGAGGCCGCGAAAGACCTTGCCGACTACCAGCACCTGACAGCGGAAGGAAAACTCGGAGAAGCTGGACAGAAGCTCGAAGAGTTGAAGCGTGCGCTCGACAAGTTAAATGCGTTTCAAAGATAATCTCGCTGCGACCAAACTGAAAGGAAAGGTAGTGCTCCGCAATTGTGTTATCCGTCTTCCGTGAGGATTTTAGTATCACTTCAGCTGTGGATGCGACGTAGGTCCACGTCGGTACTGATCTAATTCGTTGTTGCTAATCTTTCTCGGCGGTCCGCCGATTCGAGGGCTCCGAATACTGGCCTGCTATTGCCCTGAGTTGCTCAGAATGCTCATGGAGCGCCTTCTGTAATTCTTGGAGGATTTCCTCAAGTTCGGGAGATACGGGAGTTTCTACTGCTTTCGCGCAGAGTTCCTTGATCCGATCATTTAACCGCTTACGCATTTGCAGTGCTCGAAGTTTCTCATGCTGCCAGTAGATCGCGCATCGTCCAGATCGTGCTCGTAATTCCAGCCGCGCGTAGCCTGGCTGGCCCCAACATACAATTAGATCAGTACCTCCACGTCGGATGGCCTACGTCACGATTGTTCGCTGTGGCTGGTCCGATTTCGGCAAGGGGATACGCCTTTCTCAAGTATTTCAGTCCATCGGCCGCATTCTGGCACCTATGCAGGGCTGACATGACGAGTGCGCAGTGGCTAGTGGCTCAGATTTCTTTGGCTCTTTAGGGTCGGGCGAGGAATCGATAAATGGTACTTTGTTGATCATGCGTTGGCAATGGGAACGGGACAGTCTTCTTCGACCGCGTAGCGGAGGGAACCCTCATCCCTTTCAGACAATCGCAGTTCCCATACCTCCGGTCGGGACGATCACGTCGCGCCAATAAAGAGACGCCCGCGAAAGCGGGCAGCGCCCGGCACGTTCGGGGGAGCGGAGCGTACCGGGCTCCCAGTCAAGCCGCTGCCTTGCTCGCCACAACTTCGTGGCTGGTCGAGACTTCTACTGTGAAATTCTCGACGGTTGGCTGCCCAGTGATAAGCGGTCTAATCATGTTGACGATCTGCTCGTAGCGTTCGCGGTGGTATTGCTGCGCATCCTCCTTCGACTTCCAAAAGTTGAGGTAAACCAGGTGCTCTGGATGAACGTCGTCAGAAAGCGCAATCATATTTACAAAACCGGGCTGGTTGCGCAGGATTGGCAGCACGTCTTTGGTAACTCGGTTCGCGAGTTCGTCTTTTTTCCCGACTCTTGCTTCGCACTCCAATATACGGGTAAACATACTAGGTTTCTCCTTTGCCCAAATTGTTCATTCAGCACCTTCTTCGGCGTTGCCAAGTGATACGCCGGAGAGTAATACCTTCCCGGCCGGGCTTTCGTGAGACAACCNNAAAGGAGTTATTCAATCCATTTTCATTGTGACTTCATCTGACGAGTGTTGAATGAGTGTCGCCGTCATCGATTCGTCACTCATCCCTGGACAAGAGACGCAAACTGGAGCTTCGAGGAGGGACGGTCAGGAACTGGGGGAAGCGTTGAAGGGTGTGCCTGGCAACATGGAGGTCGCCATGGCGGATGAGATGTCGGTTGTCCTCGCCGAAGTGCCGGGCAGGGCGTTTGTCAGCGTTGGGATCGAGCTTTGTCCTTGGTGAAGGCCTTGCCAAATGACAGTACGCTCCTGCGATCCGCGATAATCTCGCAATGTGCGGGCGCTATTGACTGTCACGGAGAGAGCAGATCGTGGAAGAGATGCCCGGCTGATGCGGTGCTATCCAGTGAGCACTCGGGTTAACCAAGTGGCGAATGACGATCCAGAGTGCGCTGCACCCGTGGAACTTGCGCAGATTCAGAACGATCTTTTCTCATAGTTGGAAGTGCGCAGCCCCGAAC
>PLKR01000402.1:2912-3367 GCA_003140655.1 Acidobacteriaceae bacterium
GGCCTCACAAGAAAAGGGATTCAGTCGCTTAAAGTAGGTGCGGAGCGAGAGCCTTCAATCTGCCCGTTAGAGATTCCAGTTCTTTGGTAAGATTACATTCTTCTTCTACGATTTCGAGTAACTGCGAATGATCAAGTAACCCGTCAAGATTCGGGGCCTGTTGTCCATACGGGAATGCGGGGTTAGGAGTGAGCAGCAATTTCCCATTTTCTATGCGCAAACTTTGAAATGTTTGAGGATTGCTGAGGATGCTATAGAGACTTTGCAAATGATTCAATTTTTCGATGATGTGATTGAGTTTACCGCGAACGCGGCTATACTCCTCCGCCAACCTGCCGATCTGTTCAGCTTTCTCGTTTTCAGTCATGCAAAACGTGCTACTCCAGCCCCGCGCCTCTAGCAAAATTCAAACTGAGGCACTACCGGAAGTGGAAGACTTGAATGCGATCTTCCGA
>PLKR01000204.1:0-2748 GCA_003140655.1 Acidobacteriaceae bacterium
CGCACCTGGATGAGCAAGGCGTGCACTACGTTGGGATCGTATTTTTGCGGAGACATGCGAACCAGATCGTTCAGCGCGCTGCCCAGGGAAAGCGATTCGCGATAGGGACGCGTGCTGGTCATAGCGTCGAAGGTATCGGCCAGCGCCATGATTCGCACCGGCATGGGCATATCGTCGCCGGCGAGAGCGTCGGGATAACCGGAACCGTCGCTGCGCTCGTGATGCCATCGCACCGCCTCGTGAATCTTCGGCCAGGGAAATTCGACGCTGCTCACAATCTGATGGCCGACCACCGTGTGGTCCGCCATTTCGCGAAACTCCTCGGGGTTCAGCGCTCCCGGCTTGCTGAACAGGCGACGGTCGACCGCCACTTTGCCAATGTCGTGCAGATACCCGGCGCTGCGCAGCGCGGCCACTTCGCCGCCCTCGACGCCCATCGCTTCACCGATCGCAGCGGCATAACGGCCCACGCGCAGCGAGTGGCCATGAATGTTGACATGCTTCACGTCAATGGCAGTCGCGAATGCCTCAAGCGCGGTGTCATAGAAACCGTGCAGGGAGGCCATCAAGCGCAAATTCTCTGTCACGCGCTGTGCCAGTGTCTGGGTCAGAGCGTGGTTCTGCACCGCCAGCCCAATGTAGCTGCACAGCAAATCCATGGCGCCGAGCTCAGCGTCTTCATAGGGCGCGTCGCCCGGCCGACGCCCCAGAGCCACAACACCCGCCAGTTTGCCAGACGCTTTGAGCGGGGCCAGGCACTTGAACAGTTCGGGAGCTACGTTGCCATTGGAACTGAGGAATACCGAATAGGTGGAAGCGTTCAACACAATCGGTCCGCGCGCAGCGGTGAGAGCGTGAGCGTGCTTGGGCAGAAGAGGAATAAACGCCGGCTCGGGCAGCATGGCGAAGCCGTTTGCCGCCACCGAGGTCAGCATGGTGGGCTTCTCGTTGAAAACGAAAAGCGCGCCTTCGCGCGCCCCTGCCGCTTCCATGACTGCGGCGAGCATCCGGCGCGCAGTGTCCGAAAACTCGCGCTCCGCCGTTAGCTCCGGCCCCAATTCGGATAGAGCTTCCACGGTGCGCAACAGCCTGCGGAAATTGTTGGTCTCCACGGCCAAGATGTGTGGTGCGAGAATGCTGAGCAGAATGAGCGTAGCATGCGGCAACAACGCGCCGCGAGGCCGGATTGTTGGTTAGTTTGGTGCTGGCGCGGACGAAGGCTGACGAGTCTGATTCCGTTTCGGCGAGGGCCTCTTAGACCATCTCAGATGCAGCGTGGACCAAAACACATTTTGTCATCACGAGCGGAGCGAGGGATCTAGGCTTTTGCCTGCGCCGCCGGTGTCGCCGGCGCGGGCAAACACCCAGGTCCCTCGCTTCGCTCGGAAGGACAGTTCGTGACAGGATACGGCAACAAAGTGAAACAGCTCAGAAATGCTCTTGCAGTTCCGCGAAGCGGCCCACGATCAGCAGCCGCTGCGGCGGCGGAGCGGCATTCACTTCCTCATGTTCGAGGATCCAGGTATCCCCATGCGGCACGAAAACCGCGTGCAATCCCGCTGCCAGCGCCGGATTGATGTCAGACTTGGGGCTGTTGCCGACCATCCAGGTAGAATCGCGGGCGAGCGAATGCTTTTCGACCAAGGCGTGATACACCGCGGAATCTTTTTCCGCGACGATTTCAGTGGCCGCGAAATATTCTTTCAATCCGGAGCGCTCGACCTTCCCCGATTGCTCAGGGATCGCACCCTTGGTCACCAGGATCAGGCGATGCCGGGTGGAAAGATACTGCAATGTTTGCGGAATTTCCGGCAAAAGTTCCATCGGATGGTCCGCCACAGCGTGGGCAAAGCTGGTGATCTGAGCGTGCAACTCAGGCGTGACCGGCCGGACGCTCAGCCGCTCGAACGTATCCACCAGCGCGTGTGAAAAGCTGTGCAGCCCGTAACCGTGCTTCACGATGCATTCGCGCTCCACATCGTTGAGCACCTCGCGCACCTGCTCGGGNNAGCGTGTCGTCGGCGTCGATCAGGAGGGTTTGTGCAGGCAAGCTTCTAGCTCCTAGCTGCTAGCTTCTAGCGAACCAAAGGTTCTTTGGGGTTCTGTGTCGCATCAGGACCGTCGGCATCTTCGGGGAAGAAAGACAGAAAACATTCCACCTGGCTAGGAGCTAGAAGCTAGCAGCTGAACTCACACCCAGTCCACCCTCGCCTCAGGCCCAATAATCCCCGCCTTATGCCCCATGTCAAGTAGCCGTACCACGGCTTCGCGTCCCTCCGGACCGTAGTCAAGCGTGCGCTCGTTCACGTACATCCCGACGAACCTATCTGCGGTCTGCGAGTCGAGATCGCGGGCGAACTGCATGGCGTAGGACAATGCTTCTTCGCGGTGGTCGAGCGCGTACTGAATGCTATCGCGCAATGCACCGTTGACTGCGGAAATGAGTTCCGGGCCGAGCGCGCGTCGAATGGCGTTGCCTCCCAGCGGCAGAGGCAATCCAGTCATCTTCTGCCACCATCTCCCGAGGTCGATAATCCGGTGCAGTCCGGCCTTGTCATACGTTAATTGGCCTTCATGGATAATGAGTCCAGCTTCGTACTTGCCCTCGAGCACCTGCGGAATGATCTGGTCGAAAGGCACGACTTCAGTTTCCACTCCGGGAGCAAAAAGCAGCAGCGCAAGATACGCAGTAGTGAGCGTGCCCGGAACGGCGATGCGTTTATCCTTGATTTCAACCTGCGTGAACGG
>PLKR01000204.1:2776-5302 GCA_003140655.1 Acidobacteriaceae bacterium
GCCTTTGCGCGCCTTCTGGTTCAGGGTCTCGATATCGCAGAGCGTGTGAGTGAAGCGCAGTCCCGGGACGCGAACCTTGCTGGTGGCCAGACCGTAAAACATAAAGGCATCGTCGGAATCCGGGCTGTGAGCGATGCTGATCTCGCGCACCTGGGAGGGCGAATTGCCGCCGGAACGTTTCGCTTCTGGCTCCGAGATTACTGTCATCGTTTGAACTCCAAACCGCTCGCTTCTGTGCTTTTTACTGCTGTGCGCCCGACCGGCGCTGCCACCGCACCGCAATTCCGGCAGCCATCATCACCTTGATCACTTCCGCAAACAAGAACCAGTAAAGGCCCCAGCGGAAGGCTTGGGCCACCGAATGCGTCAGAACTGCAAGCCAGGTCAGACCTCCAGTGAAAAGCACAACTTCGCCAAGAAGCCCGCCCATTGCGGCGCGAGCGAAGGTCTTGCGGCCGTGCTCCATGATGAAACCTGCGAGCCACGCTACCAGAGGGTAGGCCAGAAGAAATCCGCCGGTGGGGCCGAGCAGGTGCGCGATTCCTCCCGGACCCACGGGACTGAACACGGGCATGCCCATCGCACCTTCGGCCAGATAGAGCGCGAGCGCCGCAAAACCGCGCCGGCTGCCCAGCAGCAGCCCAACCAACAGCACGCCAAAGTTCTGAACCGTCAGCGGCACGGGTGTAAAAGGCAAGGGAATCGTGATGTGTGCGCACAATGCCACGAACAGGCTGGCGCCAACCACGAGGGCGACTTGCCGCGCCGCCTCGAAACCGCGCTCCTGCTGGCTGCCTATTGCTTGAATTGCCAGTTTTGGCATGAAAGAGTCTCCAAGTCTTCGACACACAGCATCAGTGCTCACTGTCGCCCGACTGACGGTCGTGCTCGACTTCGCTGAAACTTCCTTCCCGCGCGGCGTGCGCGGCCTGCAAGTGGCGGCGCAAACGCATGTACAGGGCGATTGCAACGCACACCACGATCAGCGTACTGCAACCCAGGATCAGGAACCACCAGATCATCCGCACCGCCGTCTAGGATAACAGATGATCTGGCGCTGGAACGGGCAGTCCCGGCTTGCGGAGATGCTCATGTGGGGACGGCCGCGCTCGGCTGTCCGTCGAGCGCAGCTCGACCCGTTCTTCGCAGCAACGGCCTCTCTAGCTTGCCTTCGCCAAAGTCCTCTTCTCGCGCATCGTTTCGACCCGCTTTAGCGTCAACTTCAGCCGTTCCCGTCCGAACTTGGAACCCGTGATGACCTTCTCGATGTTCCCGAACAGCTGCGGGTCACCAGACTTTTCTCGCAGCTCTTTGAGAAAAGGCTGAACCTTCGCAAACACAAAAACCATTTCCCCACTCACCGCTGGCTGGATGAACAGTTCCTCACTCAGCGCCCCGTGCAGCACGAAGGACGCGGCCATGCTCCAGTATCCCCCGACCTGGCGCAGCCAATTGTTTTCCTGCGAGCCCATGGCTCCTGCAATTTTCATGAAATCGTCGGCGCTCTGCGGCCAGAATTCGCCGAGCCACCAGCTGCGCGCCTTGCGCATTTCCGCCTCGCGGCGCAAGTCGTAGAGTTGCATGATCAGTTGAGCATCGGCAGCGGTCGGTTTCTTTGACATTCGATTCCTCCTTAGTTATTTGGATCACACCGTCATTTGGATCACACTGGTTGGGTTAGACGCTCTGATGGCGGCAGAGAGTCAAATAATAATGTTGCAATTCCGACTACGCGGTCGTCGTCGCCGCTTCCGGAGCCGGCGCCGGCCGCTCGTAGTCGCACTCTTTGTTCGGGCAGGCGATCACCGGCCCAGCCTTCAGATTCTTCTCGACCAGATACTCGCCGCCGCAACTCGGGCATTTTTCGGCAATCGGCTTGTGCGCCGAAGTGAACTTGCAATTCGGATAATTCCCGCACCCGTAGAACGTATTGCCCTTGCGGGCGCGCTTCTCCACCAGGTCGCCCTCTTTGCACTCCGGACACTTCACGCCAATGAAGTTCTGCTTCACGTACTTGCATTCGGGATATCCGCTGCACGCCGTGAACTCGCCGAAGCGTCCGTGTCGGATCATCATATTTCGGCCGCACTTCGGGCACAACTCGTCGAGCGGGATGTCCGGAACCTTCTTGCCCTGGTCAAGCCGCCGCGTAGTCTTGCAATCGGGATATCCCGTGCAAGCCATGAACTGCCCGAAGCGGCCGCGCTTGAGCACCATCACCCGTCCGCAGTTCTCGCAGTATTCCTCCTGCGTGGTCTCCTGCACGTCGGCTGAGTCGAGGTCTGGCAGGTTGATCGGATTTTCTTTCGTGAACGTGCAGGTGTTCGGATCCTCTTTGTCGTAAGTGCTGCACGCGTAGAAAGATCCGTGCTTGCCCCACTTGATCACCAGCGGCGCCCCACAGCGCTCGCACTTCTCGTCCGTGGGCTTTTCCATCCGCTTGATGTTCTCCATATGCTTTTCGGCATATTTGAGATCCTTCGTAAACTTCTTGTAGAACTCGGCGAGCGTGTCCGTCCACTTCTC
>PLKR01000204.1:5320-11458 GCA_003140655.1 Acidobacteriaceae bacterium
ACGTACTGCCGTTCTTGAATGGTCGATAAAATCGCCGAGTACGTGGATGGCCGCCCAATGCCGCGTTCTTCCAGTTCTTTCACCAGCGACGCTTCGTTGTAGCGCGGCGGCGGCTCGGTGAAATGCTGCTCCGGCTTCAACTCCTTGAGCGTAAGCTTCTGTCCCGCTTCCAGCGCCGGCAGCTTATGCTTCAGTTCTTCGTCTTCTTCGTCCTTGCCTTCCTTCGACTCTTCGTAGACTCGCAGGAAGCCGTCGAACTTCATTACCGATCCGGTGACGCGGAACCAAAATGTCTCGCTCTTACTCTGCGCATCGATGTCGACCGTCGTCTGGTCAAACACGGCCGGCATGATCTGCGAAGCTACAAAGCGCTGCCAGATCAGCTTGTAGACCTTGAATTCGTCTTCCTTCAAATACTGCTTCACCTGGTCGGGATGGCGCATCGCCGAAGTCGGCCTGATCGCCTCGTGCGCTGCCTGCGCTTCCTTCTTCTCCTTATATGTATTCGGCGTCTCGGGCAGGTAGGCCGCGCCGTATTCCTTGCCCACATATTCGCGCACTTCCTGAATTGCTTCGGGCGCAACTCGCGTCGAGTCGGTACGCATGTAGGTGATCAATCCAACCAGGCCTTCTTCGCCCAGTTCCACGCCTTCATACAGCCGTTGCGCGATCATCATCGTGCGCTTCACGCTAAAGCGCAATTTGCGTGAGGAATCCTGTTGCAATTTGCTGGTCGTGAAGGGAGGCGCGGCGTTGCGGCGTCGTTCTTTCTTGTCGACCGACCGCACCAGCCAGTCAGCTTGCTCCAGCGCCGCGCGGATCTTCTCCGCATCCTCGCCGTTCGTGACCTCAATCTTCTCTTCGCCCTTGCCCAGGAACCGGGCGTCGAATGCGGGCGGCTTGCTGGCGGCCAGGTGCGCGTCGATGGTCCAATATTCTTTCTTCTCGAACGCTTTGATCTCGCGTTCGCGCTCCACGATCAATCGCAGGGCGACGGTCTGCACCCGTCCGGCCGAAAGTCCACGGCGAACTTTATCCCACAGCAGCGGCGAAACCTGGTAGCCGACGAGCCGGTCGAGCACGCGCCGCGCCTGCTGCGCGTCTACCAGATTCTGGTCAATGGCGCGGGGATGTTCGAAAGCCGCCTGCACCGCCCGCTTGGTAATTTCATTGAAGGTGACGCGCTGAATGCGCGGCGGGACGTCCGCATCTTCTTTCTTCTTCTTTTTCTTCTTCGAGGCGCCGCCATTGCGTGCAAGTTCTCCCGCAAGATGTGCCGCAATAGCCTCGCCTTCACGGTCCGGGTCAGGCGCCAGATAGATCGCATCCATCGGGGCCGCCAGCTTCTTCAGCTTGGCCAGAACCTTTTCTTTTCCCGGGATGACGACGTAGTCAGTCTCGAAGTCGTTGCTGGTATCCACCCCCAGAGTGCTCTTGGGCAGATCTTTCACGTGGCCGAGCGAGGCCTCGACAGTAAATCCCTTTCCCAGATATTTCTGGATGGTTTTCGCCTTAGCCGGCGATTCGACAATGACTAAACTCTTTACCAATGGACTCCTCTGTTCTTAAGATTTCGTTTTGAAGCTAGCACGAATGGGACGAAAGCAACAAGTTACCGGAAGAAAGCTCCTAGCTTCTAGCTGCTAGCTCTTAGCTAAAACAGATGCCTGCAGGCGCTGGACTAGAGGCGCCAACATACGCTGCACCTCGAGGACTTTGCCTTCCAGATTTTTGAACTCACCGTTATCGAGAAGCTGCAAATCTCTAGCCAAAAGGAAATGGTATTCAAGTTCGCTGGCAGAACCACGCGCAATTTGAAGAAACCTCTTCATCTCGCCATCTGATCGCCGTCCGCAGCCCTCTGCAATGTTGGCTCCGATCGAGGCAGCTGCGCGCCGCAACTGACTCGTTAGTCCGTACGTTTCTTCCTTGGGAAATACGCGTGTTCGTCGGTAAACAGCCAGGGTCAATTCATGAGCCTTTGTCCAAACCTTGAGATCTTTGAAATCCTCCATTGGACACTCTCCGGTGTGGCTGGAAGCTAGTAGCTAGAAGCTAAAAACTTTTCACAAAATTCTTGCCGGGCATCTGCCGCACTTTGCCGGTCAGTTCCAATTCAAATAACGCTGCGAAGATTTCTGAAGACGACATTTCTTGCTCGAGCTTCTCCACTAACTCATCAATGTGAGTAGCTTCATCAGCTTTCAACAAGCCAAGAATTCGCTTTTCGTGCGGCGGAAGCCCTTCGTCCGGGAATAGAGATGCGGATGAGCCGCTCGCGGATTCAGGCGAGGCTGCCGGAGTGAGCGCAANNGAATTCTTGTTTGTGACGTTGCCCGGCACGGCGAAGACGTCACGGTTTTGCTCCAGCGCACAGCGCGCTGTGATGCGAGTGCCGGAATACTCCGCGGCTTCCAGCACCAGCACGCCGACCGACATACCGCTTAGAATCCGATTGCGAATGGGAAAGTTCTGTGGGGCCGCAAATGTTCCCAAACGAAATTCAGAAATAAGCGCACCGCCCAGCGCGAGAATCTGCTCCGACAGCCGCGAGTTTTCTTTCGGATAAATCACGTCCACGCCTGTGCCAAACACCGCGACCGTCTTGCCTTTCGCCGCGATCGCGCCGCGATGGCTGGCCGTGTCGACTCCGCGAGCCATGCCGCTGATAATCACCAACCCCTGCACCGCGAGGTCGCATGCCAGCCGCTCGGCCATCCCCGAGCCATACGGAGTGGGGTGGCGTGTGCCCACCATGGCGATGCCGGGCTGCGTCAGCACCTCAGGATTGCCGCGGACATAAAGTACCAACGGTGGATCGTAGATTTCCTTCAGCCGTGGCGGATAGCAGGGATCTTCCAGTGAAAGCACGGTTACTCCNNGTGCTTTCCAGTTCCGTGAGCGACGCGTGAAACACGGCTTCGGCGCTGCCGAAATGTTCCACCAGCTTCCTCGCCTTCGTCGGCCCCAGGCCGGGCGTCAGCGAGATGGCAAGCCACTCCAGAACATGAGTTGCGGAGGGCGATGCGACAGCGGCGTTTGGCACGTCTACTCCAATCTTACGTGGGACCACCGGATAGAGACTGGGCGGACTGTAGTCACTCGCGGAAGGCAGTGTCAAGGACAGCCGTCACAAAAGCCTGTCGAAAACATGTCTGCTAGAATCAAAACAGGAATGAGACGTCTACGCATCTCTGCGATTTCCTATCTCAACACCGCTCCCCTGATGTGGGATTTCGAACACAGCGACACTGGGAGCGAGTTCGACATTTCCTACACGCTGCCGTCGGCTTGCGCTCGCGCGCTGGAAGCCGGGACCGCCGATATCGGAATCATCCCGGCCGCCGCTTACGCGCAAGTTCCCGGGTTGATGGCGTTGCCTGGTGTCGCGATTGCCTCGCGCCGGCCGGTGCGTTCCATCCTGCTGGTCAGCCGGGTGCCGGTAGACCAGATTCGCACCGTGGCCCTCGACACCTCTTCGATGACCTCGGTTGCGCTTACCAAAATTCTGTTTGAAAAATGGCTGGGCGGAGGCAGGATGTTTGCTCCCATGGCGCCGGATATCGAGAAAATGCTTGCCCGGCACGATGCCGGATTGATGATCGGCGATCCCGCGCTGCAGATCGACCGCTCGCGCTACCTCACACTCGATCTCGCCGAGGAGTGGATTCGCTACACCGGCAAACCTTTCGTCTTCGCCTTCTGGGCAGTTCGTCGGCAAGCTCTGCCGGAAGACGCGTTGCGCGAAGCGTCGTCGTCGCAAGACTTGGCGGCGGTGTTTCAACAATCCCGCGACCACGGACTTGCGCCTGCAAGCCTCGACCAAATCGCTCGCGAATGGGCTCCAAGACTCGGCATCGGCGAAGCCGGCGTGCGTTCCTACCTTACCGAGAACATCTATTACCACCTGGACCCTCCCTGTCTCGAAGGTCTGCAACTTTTCTATCGCTATGCGGCTGAGATCGGGGCACTGCCTGCCGCGCCAGAGATTTGTTTTCTGGCCGCGAATGCCGCAACTGTTTAACTTGATATGCCATAGCGCAGGGTCGTTTGGCGCAATCCACTGCCCGCTCCTGTAAACTTCTCGAAACCCAAGTGCTGCTCCATCTCCATCCCTTGCTTGCAGTTCCCATCTGGCGGCAACTGCGCCACCTTGGCGGTGTGGGTTTAATCCTGTTGGGACTGGCAGATAACTCCGTGATTCCGCTAACCGGCAGCATGGACGTTCTCACGATCTGGCTGGCTGCGCGTCATCGCGAACCGTGGCCCTACTACGCCCTGATGGCGACGCTGGGCGCGGTCATCGGCGGCTACATTACTTACAGCCTCGCCCGCAAGGGCGGCAAAGAAATGATGGAGCGCAAGCTCTCGAAAAAACGCNNGCCTTGCTGCCTCCGCCGTTTCCGTTTCTTCCGTCTCTGTTGGCCGCGGGCGCGATGCAGTACTCGCGAAAAAAGTTCCTCGCGGCCTTGGTGATTGGCCGTGGGCTTCGCTACTCCATCGACGCGGGCTTGGGATTCCGCTACGGCAGTCATGTCTTGCGTTTCTTCTCTCAATACTACAAACCGGCGCTGGCCATTTTGATAGGGCTGGCGGTCATCGGCGCGGTGCTGTCGCTCGTCCAATACCTTCGCTACAAGAAGAAGTAAACGAGCGACCGGCGCCCCGTCGTAGAGACGTTGCTTGCAACGTCTCTGCTGGCAGCATCTCCGGTGCAGGCCCGGGATGCGCCGCCGGCAAGACGTAGCAAGCTACGTCTCTACGGCCATCGCATCTCCGCATTTGGCCCAAGCCGTCATCCTCCGTTAGAATTGAACTGCAAACATGTCCCTCACCAAGCAGCAAGCTCTGGAGATGTTCGAGTCCGATGACCTGATCGGCATCGGCATGGAAGCCGACGCTGTCAGGCGAAAGCTTCATCCCGAAGGCACGGTCACCTACATCATCGACCGCAACATCAACTACACCAACTTCTGCACCGAGTACTGCACCTTCTGCGCCTTCTATCGCCCGCTGAAAGGCCCAGCGGCGAAAGAGGGCTACATCCTCGAGTTCGATACCATCTACGAAAAGATTCGCGAGACGGTCGAACTCGGCGGCACCGGCGTGCTGATGCAGGGCGGCCTGCATCCCGATCTCAAAATCGACTGGCACGAGAAAATGCTGCGCGGCATTAAAGAACGCTTTCCCAAAGTTCATTTGCACTGCTACTCCGCGTCCGAGATCATCGCCATCGCCGAGTACAGCAGCCTCAGCATCCGCGACACGATTCTCCGCCTGCGCGATGCCGGCCTCGATTCCATCCCCGGCGGCGGCGCCGAGATTCTCGACGACGAGGTCCGCTACAAGGTCGCCCGGCTGAAGTGCCTCACCAACGACTGGATCAACGTTCACCGCACCGCCCACCAGATCGGCATGCGCACCACCGCGACCATGATGTTCGGCGTGGGCGAGAATTACGAAAACCGCGTCAACCACTTCCAGCAACTCTACGATCTNNGTCGAATACCTGAAAGTGCTGGCCATCTCGCGCCTGTATCTGTCGAACTTCCTGAACGTGCAATCGAGTTGGGTCACGCAAGGCCTGAAAGTCTGCCAGATGGGCCTCCGCTTCGGCGGCAACGACGTTGGCTCCGTGATGCTCGAAGAAAATGTAGTCCGCGCCGCAGGCGTCACCAACTGCACTACCGAAGAAGAGTTGCGCCGCATCATCCGCGACGCGGGATTCCGGCCTGCACAGAGGGATACGCTGTATCGGCAGTACTTCCTGAATTAGAAGATAGGACTGCCAATTCTGGCAAGGCTCATGTGGGGACAGCCGCCTCGGCTGTCAGCGGAGCGAAGCGACGCCCAGTGTGGAACGGACACTCCTTTCCGTTGCCTTTGACTTTAATCTTGATTTTGACTCCGTCCCGCAGTCAGCCAAAAATGCAAACGGCCCCGGAAATCCCGAGGCCGTCGCGACAGCCAATAACTCGTTCCCTGCCAAGGTAACTTTATTATTATCGAAAGAATCCGGCTGTAAATCAAGTTACTTTAAGGAGGGTCGCACCCTGCCTTACGAACCCTCCACTGCCCCTGAGAGACATCCTCCATCGAAGAGGAATGGACCTGGAGGGACTCGAACCCTCACCTGTA
>PLKR01000656.1:0-436 GCA_003140655.1 Acidobacteriaceae bacterium
ACCGCGAGCAGCGTGGAGATTCCTACCAGCCAGAGATGCTCCAGCGTTAGTTCCAGGACCTGTTCGTGGTTTTGCAACAGGAAGTGAAAGAGGTTCATGACGCACCTCGATTTGCTGCCGAGTCCAGTCCGTCCCCGAAAGCTTGTACATAGGCAGCGGCCAACGGGTCACTCGATCGCAAGAAATCTCCGGGGGGAAGAACTGTGACCAGCCGTCCGGCGTCCATGAGAGCGATGCGTGAACCGAGCCGCAAAGCTTCGCGCAGGTCGTGCGTGACGAAGACCACGGTTTTGCCCAGCCTCTGCTGTAGCGAAAGAAACTCGCGCTGCAGTTGGTCGCGAGTGAGCGCATCGAGCGCGCCGAACGGTTCATCCATTAAGAGAATTGCAGGGTCGGCGGCCAGTGCCCGAGCCACTCCCACGCGCTGCCGCTGCCC
>PLKR01000656.1:441-659 GCA_003140655.1 Acidobacteriaceae bacterium
ACATCCTGGATGACGTACCCGATGCTTCGACGCAAACGAATAACGTCGCTCTCCGCGGTGGGCGCGCCATTCACACGCACAACCCCGCTGGTTGGGTTCAACAACCGATTGACCAGCTTCAGCGTGGTGGTTTTTCCTGAACCACTGCGTCCCAGCAAGACCAGTGTCTCGCCGCGTTGTACCTGCAGATTCAGCCGAGAGAGCAACTGCTGACCGTT
>PLKR01000656.1:812-2937 GCA_003140655.1 Acidobacteriaceae bacterium
AGAAATTCCCTGAAAGGCGAGTAACGTGTCGAACCTGAGAAGCGCTGGACGCCAGTTCTTTCAATCCCAAAACATCGAATTCGAGGAACGGCCATGCGGTGTGGCCGATTCGACGATTCGCTCGTAGCGGGATCTCCAGCATGCCCACAACTTTGACGTCCGTGAGGGAGCGGGAATATCGCGGCGCGACACGGGCTTACGTTAAACAGCCCTCAAACCAGGAGAGAAACATGTCCGGAATCAACGGCGACAAAGCCAGATTCAACCGGCGGCGCAGGCAGAAGATCAGCCGCCGCCAGAGCAACGAAAAGATGTTGAAAGCCCTGGCTGAGAAACACCTGGTAGCCCCGCCGAAGCCAGCCAATCTCAAGGAGAAAGTAGCATGACCGCGCCTATCGTCGCATTGCCGCTTTCGACGGCGGATGGCATTCCAGCTAAGAAGAAGCGTGTACTCTTGCTGGACACCTCGCAGATGAAACGTGATCTGCGGGCCGACGTAATGAGAAAGCTCGGCATCGAGGTTGATTGCGCGGCGGATGTGCTAGAGGCGCGCTGCTGGTGGCGCGCCGACTTGTACAATCTGGTGCTCATCAATGTGGCCGGTGAAACCGACAGCCGGGACAAATTCTGTACTGACCTTCGCAGCGCCACTCCTCCTCAGAGAATTGCTTTCTTTGTGGGCGGGCCCGAGTATCTCGCGTCTGCGCCCCATTCTGACGAAGCGCCCGCGGAGCCGGACGCGGACGCCCTGAACAAGGAGATGGTCGCAGCAATGCTCGCTCAGGATTCAGTAAGCTCATCGCAGCGCTGGGGAATACTGGAAGCCTGCCGGAAAATCTCCAGCGTCCGCGCAGTCAGCGAGGTTCGTACGCGCGCGATACGGGAAACCCCGAGACCCTCCCGGTGGGCTGAAGCCATCGAACAGTATTCCGCACCCGAACCCACTACCTCTCAACCCTTATTTGCAACAGACACATTTGCAACAGAAACAGCTGCAGTAGAAACTCCTGCAGTAGAAACAGAGAGAGAAGAACTCCTATGAAGAATCTTTACGTCGGCAACCTACCTCACAGCACAACCGAACCAGAGTTACGCGGCTTGTTTGAAGCGCATGGCGCGGTCGAACGCGTCAGCATCGTCACCGACCGCGAGACCGGCCGCGCCCGCGGCTTCGCCTTTGTCGAGATGACCAATGCGGCGGAAGCCGACAAGGCGGTCGCGGCATTGAATGGAACTGATCTGGCCGGCCGCGCCCTGAAGATCAACGAGGCGAAACCAAAGACGGATGCTCCGCGTGGCGGCGGAGGCGGAGGAAAGCGCTTCGGTGGCGGGGGCGGAGGCAGTCGCGACGATTATCAGGGGCACGCGCGCCAGCCCCGGGAACCCCGCTGGTAGCGGCGCACCACCCATTTGGATGTAGTTGCCGCTGAGACTAAGAGCAGGTTGGCAAATCGCAAGGGCAGGCTCTTCAGTGCGCCGCCGCTTGATTCTCGAGCTTAACCAAAGCGCAAAGCACCAGCCGCTATTGCCAAAATTCACGATTGGAGATTGGGTATGCCAGGACGAGGTAGATCAAGTTTTACCAAACGCCAGAAAGAACACACGCGCCAGCAAAAACAGCGCGACAAGGCCGAACGCCGCAGCCAACGCAAAACTGAAGACACGTTAGGGACGCCGGGCGATTCGAGCGAACTGGATTTGGACGAATTGCAAAAGCACGCTGCCGAGCAAGCCGCCCTCTTTCAAATGGGAGACGACGGCGACATTTCCAGCATTCCCCGCGAACGCGTTCCGGAAAAGACCGAACCGTAGACGCTCGGTCCTCCAAATAGATTTACCAAACATGAGTCCATCCAAAAAGTTGGGGCGCGTCTTTAAGACGCGCCCTTACGACCTATTCACCGATCTCCTTCGCTTCTTATGCGAACACTTCGCCGGGCAACCTGGTAAGCGTGCGGCTAGCGAGCGTGTTTTGGACGACATGCTCAGACCGCTCCGCATTTGCCCAATCCACCTGCTTGCGTTCGATTTTAAGCTTCAGCGTGCGCTCGATATGCCGCAGTTCGATGACCTCGCCGCCCGCCACTAAACTGGTAGCCAGCCCTTCCGATCCGGCACGCCCCGT
>PLKR01000555.1 GCA_003140655.1 Acidobacteriaceae bacterium
GCGTGCGGAAGAGCGCTTGACGATCACCACGATCAGGGAGAAAAAAGACAAGGTACCGGTCTTTATCGAAGACATCGTCATGGAGCCGGCCATCAAGCGGCGCGATGTACAGCAGATAGCGCCAAAGTCGGCGCCCGCGAAACACGATGGTGGTGATGCTCCGAGCGCCGCTGGCGCGGGCGAACTATTCCCCGTTTCCGCGTCTCCGGCGAAGATTTTCTCGCGAATTGGAGAGTGGGCGGAAAGTTACCGCGCCATGATTCCGGAGCCGCTGAAACTTAGCCCGTCGGCGATCGATTGTTACCGTAAATGCCCGGCGCAATATCTATTTGAAAAGTTGTGGTCGCTGGACGGCGCGCCAAAGGCGACGCTGACGTTTGGACGCGTGATGCACAACACCATCAAGCGCTTTGTGCACGAGCTGCGCAAAGGCAACCGCATCGGATTCGACGAGCTGCAGAGGCTGTTCGACACCGAATGGTCGGAGCGCGGTTTTGAAGACGAATATCAGCAGGAAGAATACCGCAAAGATGGGCTCGAGCAATTACGCGCATTCCACACCGCCATGCTTGCGGCTCCGCCGGAAATTCTAGAGCAGGAGAAGGCGTTTGAATTGCCGATGGCCAACAATGTGATCGTTAGCGGGCGTTTCGACCAGATCAATTCGCTGGGCGGGCCGCGCGGCAAGGACGTGGAGATCATCGATTACAAGACCGGACGGCCGCGCACGGATGAGGCGGCGCGGAAGGATTTGCAATTGAGCATCTATGCGCTGGCGGCAACGGAGATTTTTGACTGGAATCCGGTTCGGCTGGCTTTTTATTATTTGCAGAATAATCAGCTACAAGTCACCACGCGAGAAAAAAAACAGCTCGATGAAGCCGAAAAAGTGGTTCAGGAGACCGCTGCGGATATTCGCGCAGGGTCATTCGCGGCGAAGAGTGGTTTCGTGTGCCGCAGCTGTGCCTACAGAATGATTTGTCCTGAGCACGAAGCTCACATCTGAGCTAGGTTCGCGAGCGCCCTGGTAAACAGCAGGCGGCCGCTACTGTTGCAAGCCGCTGGTGTAGTAACCTTCGCGGGCGGTGACGTTGAGGCCTTCGCGTTCGATGCGCACTTCGATGGTGTGATAGTCGGCGGCGCGATCGGTCCCGAAAGGCGTGTAGTACAACGTGTATTGATGGCGCGCTTCCTCGGTGACCCGGGAATAAAGCTCTTCCATCGCGCCGCGTTTGAGGGCGTAATAAGTATCGCCGCCACTCGCGTGCGCGTACTCGACCAGACGGTTGAACTTGCGGTCAAAATACGCGCTACCGACAGCCACGCTGAATACCGAAATATTATCGCGCAGCAGTTCTTTGACGACCGTATTAAAGTCGTTGGTATTAAACTTTGCGCCGTTTTCGCCATCGGAAATCAGCAGAATAATTTTGCGGCGGTCGCGTCCGCGGTCCTCAAGCAATTTTCCAGCAGCATAGATCGCGTCATCCAGCGCCTTGGTGTGCTGGCCCTTTATGATTTGCGTCGATCCGTAGGCGTCCGGCTGNNAGCCGTGTTGGGGCGACTGTCGTCGATCGGCAAGCGCTTTAGCTGCGTCAGCAGTTTGTCCTGATTGGCGGTGAAGCCCGGGCCTTCGTGGAAATATTGATCGAAACGGCAGATGGAAGCTTCATCGGAAGGGCTCATGCCCGCGACGACGGCTTTAATACTACCGTCGACTTGCTCGGCAACCTTGGCTTTCAAGTCGTTGTCGATCAGCACGACCATGGAGAANNACATACCGCACCAGGTCGTCGTAATCCGCATGGTCGGAGAGCGGAAACGCCGCGTCGCTGAAGGTGGAGATTTTCTGTTCGACGTTGTCCTCAAAAATGCGAAATTCATCCCGGTGCAGGTCTGGAACCAGCCTGCCCTGGCGATCTTTTACCGTCACGGGAACAATCACCGCGGCCGTGGTGACAACAATGGCGGCCTGACGACCTGGCTTTGGGGGCGTCTGGGGAGGGGTTTGCGCGGGCGGTGGAGGCGCGGCTGGCTTAGCGTCTTGCGTGCCGCCGGCGGCATTGCCAGACCCAGACGTGCCAGTGACGGCGCCATCCGAAGCGGGCGCGGGATTCTGTGGAGCCGTTGCTGCCGGAGCTTGGGCGCGCGGTCGTGCTGCGCCACAGATTGGGAGCGCGGCGCAGGTTAGCACCAATATTCCCTGAAACGTGGCGAATTTTCGTAGACTTTTCATAAGCCTCGGGTAACACTTCTTGTCGAGTTTTGGGGCGTTGGGCGATCGCGCCACGCAACAATTGCTACGCATCCCGCGCGGCCTGTGGCAGCATCCTAGGTGCCGAAGCAACCAGAGCCCAAATAACGAGTGCCAACGAACCAGCGGCAAATTGACCAGTTCCAAAACAACCCCGCGATAACTTTCAGCCGGGCATCTATCGTCTAGGAAAGTATACATGCGTTCTGCGAAAAACCTTTTGATGCAGTTGGCGGTGGCAGCGGTTGCAGTCGCGCTTGGCGATGCCACGGCGATGCCCGCGCTGGCGCAGGATCCTGCCGGACAGACTCCGGAGCAGGCCGGCACGATCAGATCGCAGGTCAACCTGGTGAACGTTTTTGCCACGGTGCGCGACAAGAACAAAAAGATCATCACGGATCTGAAGCAGGAAGATTTCAAGATCGCGGAAGACAATCAGGACCAGAAAATCGCTTTTTTTACGAAGGAATCGACGCTTCCGATTACTTTGGCGATGCTGCTGGATACCTCCGGCAGCGAACAATTCATGCTCGGCGGAATTCAAGAGGCGGGCAGCAGCTTCCTGGCGCGCGTGCTGCGCAAGGGCGATGAAGCGATGGTGATGTCTTTCGATACCGACGTCGACTTGCTCTCCGATTTCACCGACGATCGCGCACAACTGGATCGCGCGGTGCG
>PLKR01000420.1:0-1338 GCA_003140655.1 Acidobacteriaceae bacterium
CGCGATCTGGCGCGCCAGCTCAAGAATCGCGCTGTGTCCTTTGCCGGGATCAAGTCCGGCATGTGCTGCGATGCCTTTGACGCGCAGCGTATATTCGCCCACGCCTTTGCGCGCAGTTTTGACCGCGCCTCGCAGCCCGGCGGCAGGTTCCAGGACGAGCACTCCAGCGGACTCTTTCGCCAATGCTTCGGTNNCTTGCAGCGCTTCGATGGCATGGAGCATGAGCGCAATGCCTGACTTCATATCGAGAACGCCGGGTCCGCGCAGGCGTCCGTTCTCGATCTTGCAGGGCATGTTCGCCAGAGTTCCCAGCGGATAAACGGTGTCGTAGTGGCCGAGCAGCAGGACCGGCTTGCGACTGGCTCCGCCGCCGAAGTCGATCTGTAAACTGTTGCCGAAGTCGTTGCTGGGATGGAGTTGAATGCGTCCGCCGAGCGCTTCGAACTTGGGAGCNNCGAATCGTCTCGACTATCTGGCCCTGATGATCCGAGAAATAGCGCAGGCGATCGGCCCACGCGGGCTGCGGGGCGGCCGCTGACTTTATTGGCTTCTTAACAGGCACAGTTTCCCTCTTGCCGGCGGGAGTTGCTTCGCCATGCAACGCGGTACAGTATAATCTTCAGGCTGATTGAGAACGAAGCATGACTGAAAGCACTCCTCCTGATCCCGGCACGGGCGCACCCAAGACCGGGCTCGACATTCACGACATCCTGAAAATTCTGCCGCACCGCTATCCTCTGCTGCTGATTGACCGCGTGCTGGAGTTGAAACGCAAAGAGCGCATTGTGGCCATCAAGAACGTAACCATCAACGAACCCTTTTTCAACGGCCATTTCCCTGGATTGCCCATCATGCCGGGCGTGCTGATTGTGGAAGCCATTGCGCAGGCCGGAGGCGCGCTGCTGCTCACCGAGGTGGAAGATCGAACCGACAAGGTGATGGTATTTACGGGGATTGAGCGAGCGAAGTTTCGCCGTCCTGTGAGCCCCGGCGACCAGCTGCGGATCGAAGTGGAAGTAAAGGGCTGGCGGGCCATTGCGCGCATGATCGCGGTAAAAATGCAGGGCGTTGCGTACGTTGATGGTAAACGCGTGGCGGAGGCGACGGTATCCTGCCAGCTCATCGATAGTTCGCGCGGGCGCGGCGACGGCGCTGACGACAGCTCGGCTGAGGAATGAACCGGAGTCCGGCCGCGGCGCTGTGAGTCGAACTCCTGAAGATTCGATGACTCAATCATGAATGTTCATCCCACTGCCATTATCGATCCGCGCGCCAGAGTGCCAGCATCGTGCCAGGTCGGCCCTTACTGCGTGATCGGCGCCGAAGTCGAACTCGGCG
>PLKR01000420.1:1344-1812 GCA_003140655.1 Acidobacteriaceae bacterium
GCCATCGGCATGGATCCTCAGGATGTTACCTACAAAGGCGAGTTGACGCGACTGGAGGTCGGCGATCACAACGAGATTCGCGAGTGCGTCACCATCACCCGCGGCACGGTGAAAGGCGGCGGNNGCGACGGTGGCCGGACATGTGACCGTGGAAGAATGGGCCGTGGTGGGTGCGCTTTGCCCGGTGCACCAGTTCGTGCGCATCGGCGCTCACTCCTACATTGGCGGCGGCACCACCATCACGCAGGATGTCTTGCCGTTTTCGATGACCTCGGCCGCGCGCGACACGCACGCGTATGGGATGAATAAAGTCGGCCTCGAGCGCCGCGGCTTTTCCCAGGAGCGCATCCGCAAGATTCACCAGGCTTACAAGACTCTGCTGTCGTCGAAGATGAACACGTCGCAAGCGCTGGAGAAACTGAAGTCCCAGCCCGACCACGGCGAAGATGTGGACCTGCTGATCCGGTT
>PLKR01000420.1:1853-4404 GCA_003140655.1 Acidobacteriaceae bacterium
GCGCGGGCGGCGGGATGCGAAGTGGTCGTGATCGCGATCAAGGAAGAAGCTTCTCCGGAGATCGAGTCTCGCGGCGCCACTTCTGTTCACTGGCTGTCGCTGGGAGAGCTTTCGAAGCTGATCGAAACTTTTCAGCGCGAAGGCGTGCGCCGCGCGGTTATGGCCGGGCAGGTAAAGCATAAACAGATTTTCTCCGCTATCCGGCCGGACTGGCGGATGGCCAAACTGTTGCTCTCACTCACCATGCGCAACACCGACAGTCTGCTCGGGGCTGTGGCCAAGGTTCTCGCCGAGGAAGGCATCGCGCTGGAGAATTCCACCGGGCTGCTCGAACCGCTGCTGGCGAAGCCGGGAACGCTCACGCGCCGCGCGCCCACCGAGCAGGAACGCAAGAACATCGACTACGGCCGCGTCGTGGCCCGCCAGCTCGCTCAGCATGACATTGGCCAGACCGTCGTGATCGCTGAAACGGCCTGCGTGGCGGTCGAAGCCATGGAGGGCACCGACGCCACCATTGAGCGCGCCGGACGCATCATGGGCTCACTGCACGGCGACGCTTCCACGCTGAGCCGCGCCCTTACCGTGGTGAAGATCGCGAAGCCCAATCAGGATATGCGCTTCGATGTTCCTGTGATCGGAGTGAAGACTATCGGAGTCATGCAGGCCGCGGGCGCGACCTGCCTCGCGCTGGATGCGGGAAAATGCTTGCTGCTGGATGGAGATAAGATTCTCGATGCGGCGAATGTTGCCGGGGTCGCGGTTGTGGCGGACATGGCCTGACGAGACCTCGGATATTCTGCTCACTCGCATTCTCAGGAAGGAACGATTATGACCTCCTCGAGGTCCGAGCCCGCTCTCATCGCCGAGCAGCTTCGCCGCGCTTTCGAGGGCGATGCCTGGCATGGTCCTGCGCTGCTTGAGCTGCTGCAAGATGTGGATGCCGCCACGGCGGCGGCCAGGCCTCTGCCTGATGTTCACAGCATCTGGGAGCTCGTGCTGCACGTGGCCGTTTGGGATGGCGCGGCCCTCCACCGGTTGGCTGGCGAGAAATTTCAGCCCGAAGGCACGGCTAACTTCCCTCTAGTTCCGAAGCCCACACCAGCCGCATGGCGCAAGGCCGTCGCTCACGCGAAGCGCACGCACGGTGCGCTGGTGAAAACGGTTGCGGCATTGCCGGAGTCTCGCCTGCGCGAGCGGGTTCCCGGCAAGAAATACGATTTCTACCACATGCTGCATGGAGTGGCGCAACACGAGCTGTATCATGCGGGGCAGATTGCGATCTTGAAGAAAGCGAGAAAGAATTAAGTAATTGTGTAATCGGGTGATTGGGCAATTGAAAACCTTGTCGAATATGGTTCTTCAATTGCTCAGTCACCCGATGGCACAATTACTCAATCAGCCCTTTTACGTTTACAATTCATTGTTCCTGTCTGGCAACCGGCCGGCCGAGAGTTCCTTCCTGCAAGCTGACAATCCGATTTCCGTCGCGGTGGTGGGTGTGGGCGTCTTCGGACGCAACCACGCCCGCGTCTACCAGGAACTGGAACAACAGGGCGAACCGGTTCGACTGGCGGGTGTGGTCGATCCCAACCTCGACCGCGCCGACGCAGTGGCGCGCGAGTTCGGCTGCCGCGCTTTCGGATCAGTCGAGCAGATGCTGACGACGCACAGTGAGATCCGTGCGGCGTCGGTGGCAGCGCCCACGGTGCATCATCTGGAAGTGGCCCGCGCGCTCATGGAAGCCGGGGTAGACGTCCTCATCGAGAAGCCGCTTGCCGCATCACTGGCCGAGGCTGATGAGTTGGTGCACCTGGCTGCCACTCACAANNCCGATGTTCTTTGAAGTGCACCGGCTGAGCGTGTTTACTCCGCGCTCGCTCGATGTCGATGTGGTGCTTGACCTGATGGTCCACGACCTGGACATCGTGCTTTCCTTCGCCAATTCTCCGGTGAAAGAGGTTCGCGCCGTCGGCTTGCCCATTCTTTCCGGCAAAGTTGACATCGCCAATGTGCGGCTGGAATTCGAATCGGGATGTGTGGCCAACTTCACCGCCAGCCGTGTCTCCACCGAGCGCGTGCGCAAGCTGCGTTTCTTCCAGCCGCACCAGTATGTCTCGGTCGACTATGGACGCCAGGAATTGCTCGTCTTCACCGTGGGAACCGATGCAGCGGCGTCCGGCGCACCCACAGTCAACCCGCAGATTAAGGTGGCCAAACCACCTGTGACTTCCGAAGAGCCTTTGCACGCGGAATTGAGGTCGTTTCTTCATACGGTGCGTGAGCGCTCCACGCCGGTGGTGCCGCTCGAAGACGGCCGCCGCGCTCTCGCCCTCGCGCTCGACATTGTGGCTGCGATTCGCGAGCATGGAAAGAAAGTGGGTCTCGCCGGCATGGCGAAGGCCAAAGGCTAGGAGACTGCCTCACAAACAATCGTTCTACGATTAGAATCTCGATTCGGACCTTCTAATAATTGGCGACAAATGCCGGGTCATTGACCTATCGTGCGTCCGCGAGCATCGTTTGTTGCCGTAGCATGTACCTAGTGATACCA
>PLKR01000598.1:0-636 GCA_003140655.1 Acidobacteriaceae bacterium
CGGTTTGCACGCCTTCCTGATGAGCTCGGCGTGTCTCTCCTTGATCCTCTGGCGTTGGATGTGGGAGTCGTGTGTCTCTATGTCTATGTTGCTATGCCCTGATTCGGACGTTTGGTGCGAGCAACTTGAAGCAGTGGCGTATGCCAACTTTGGTAGGGGCATAGGTTTCGGGTTCTCTAATAATGACGCCACCCAACTTGCCATGAGAAGAGTTTGGATCGCATCATTAATTGAGACGACGGCAGCCTTTTCGATCGGTTTGGGCCGCCAGGCGCGAATGATGCGCAAAGGGTCGATCCGGGTTTCTGGATTCCTTGACTGCCCGCGACCAGTGATTTTGGCGAAACCGACGAATGTGGGATTCAGCGTCAGGATTATCCATTCAGTGACGCTTGCGAAGGACAGGGTCGAAAAGGGGAGCCGAGTCTAGGTACGGGTTGGGTGACCGGAGGGGCGGCCGCGTCGCCTTCTCCAAGACATCGACCGAGTTTTGCTTCAGTGTTGGGTGACGTTAAAAAGTCGAACTGCGTATGCTACTCGACTTTTGCTTCCGATCTCGTCCTACATTTGCTTCCGTTATCACGAGATGAAGGGGGAGTCGGTTTCACTTCGCCACTTAACATAATGTATATTGTG
>PLKR01000598.1:664-2667 GCA_003140655.1 Acidobacteriaceae bacterium
CGTCCAGATTCGCGGAGGTAAATGTCCTTGGTTTGTCTGTCGACCGTCTTGGGTTTCGATCCCGCATGACAAGAGGCCGCCATTTTCTGACGAGAGCCAAACCCAGGCCAGTTTCGAGAGCCCGGGCGTCCCGCGGGCAATCTGCACGCCGCTTCTCAGCCCAAAAGATTCTATGCGAATATCGCGCGCCCAAGCCCTGCCGGCTCCCTGGAATGAATCCAGTCCACCAGCGCACCGCCAACGATGGGTCTCACGAAGAACACCGGAAGGCGCGTTTTTTGTATTTGCTGTACTACCCTGCCAATTTCGAGGGTCTGCTCTTCTTCAGCTGTCTGTATAGCATGGATAAAGGTCGCTTGAAGTACTTCCCTTTCTGCTAATGCGTTAATCTTTAGAGCCATTGCCTCAGGGAATCCGCTGCCAATTACCAACGATGGGAAATTATCCGAAAGTAAAAACTCCCAAGTAAAAGCCCGTTGCCTCCATGTGGCCGTCCGCGGAATCGAAGATCCACTGGCTGAGTAAATCGTCCGGAACGTCCAGGTTATTGGCGCCCCAGTGGTCTTTAATCCAGCTGCAACTTCGCTTGATGAGCTCTCTTGAAGTTCGTTGATGTGCCATTATTGAAGACCGTAATTTTACGGCATATTGTGCCGTTCTTGCGGAGAGGGCTATACGGCATGATAGGGCGTGCCATCAACTGAAATCTCGAAGCAGCTCAAACTGTTTGGAGGCAACCTTAGGCGGGAACGACTGCTCAAGGGAATTACCCAAGAAAAGTTGGCTGAACTATCTGAATTGAATATCCGGACACTGCAAAAGATCGAAGCCGGTGAAACCAATATTTTGNNGCTCCCGGCTGAGAAAGGCCCTCGGATGCTCCTGGGAGTCCTTATTTTCAAATTAGCCCTAAACACGACGTAGCGTTTTGATGTCAAAGAGGTTGTAGAGTGAAGAATCGCGCCTTTAGACTGGGCATAGATGTCGCACCCCGTCGCCGATTATCTCACCGATCTCCACCAGTCGCTTGGAGTAGGAGTTCCCGAAACCTCGGGCTATCCGGCGTTGAGGAATCTCCTGAATTCTATCGGGGAGACGCTGAAGCCAAAGATAACAGCTGTGCTGCTCGTCAACGACAGATGTTTCCNNGAGGTCTAATTGTCGCCGGGGGTGCTGCATCCGTCAAATACTGGGGCTGGTCTTCCCGACGGAGGTCTTTTTTCTACAAGAGACCTCAAAAAGTATGGCCATGAAAATTCCGCTTTTTTGGACGTTAAGCCTGAGCGTGGCATCATAGAGGTAAAGGGCCTCGCTCAGGACATCTCCGGCTTGGAACAGACTTCGCAGGTTCGCGGCTACCTGGAGCACTATGGGCAGATACCAAGCCCAGCAAGGGAAAGGCTCTTCCCTGCTTAGGGGAGGCAGACGCTTCCTTTGCTTCTCCTGCCGATTCATTGAAGATTAAAGATGTAGCTCCGGTCTTGATCGAGGTCGCTTCTCTGGATGCTCGGTTTTGGCTCTCTGCTTACACGGCATCCCGCCACGCCTCGACCTTTTCATCGGCCGGAAACTCAAAAAGTGGCATCGGCCTCACTTTTAGATTGGTCACTCGGTGTAGTTCGGCGAGCGCAAGCTTGAGCTGCCAGCGGTCAAAAAGCTCGATCAGAAGCGATGTGGAGACCTCGCGCCGTGTCCCAACCGGCGCTCCGCTCGCCACCAAATCATGCTGCAAATACCGACTCCCCAACGCAGCCGGCTCCCCCTACTCCATCGACAACGTGCGCCAGGACGCCAATCGGGCGGTGCGCCTGGTCCGGAGCAGGGCAGTCGAGTTCTCTGTCGACCCCAACCGAATCGGAATCCTCGGGTTCTCGGCGGGGGGATCGGTCGTGATGTTGGTCGGTTTCGACAAGGGTGACGGCGACCCGACGGCCGTGGATCCGATCGACAGGGCCAACGGGCTCCTGATGAAAGCGAGCTGAGCGCACGATGGCCGAGCAGCC
>PLKR01000026.1 GCA_003140655.1 Acidobacteriaceae bacterium
ATTTCTGGGGGGCAGGTCACAACCTGCTCAAGGAAATTCTTCCCCACAACATTCGCCTTGGTGAGACCGGTGAGCTTCTCTTCGTAGGCATTGTATTGGAGGACAGTGCCCTGAGCGTTGAGTTGGATAACTCCACGAGGAAGCGAGTCCAATTCTGTCTCGCTCATCGAGTCAACTTTTTGATAAATAGATTCTTGAGGCGCGGCGGAAGACGACATGGCCCCTCCCGAGGCGATCGATTCTTGCGCAGTGAATCTTAACTTTCTGGCCATCGGCCACTCAGGGGCAACCCAAATCTGCAAGAAGCGTAATTTCGATTCCCTTTTTGAAACTCGGCGCAAACCGACGGAAGGACATTGAGACTGAGGCACCACCCGCCCAAGCGGGCGACTAGTCCTACCTCAGGGAGATCATCATGCCACCCTTATTCAGCTTTCGACTGGACGGCACCATCGTGCCCATGATCTTCATCAATCGGGAGCGGGTAAATGGGAAACTCACGGGGAGGAGGCACATCGCAGTGTGGATTGATGGCGTTGGACGGTTCGGCATCGATGACGACGAGCAACTTCGGGAAATGAACTTCCCGAAGCACGTACTGGAGTATCGCAATGAAACCGAGTGGGAGAAGTGCGATCAGGCTGAGTGCCGGACGATTAGGAATGAGGGTTGGCTGCGAGTCACGCCGGATGAACTAGTAACGGCATTGGTGAGCGCCGGAGTGATCAAGTGGGAATGACTGGCAAGCGTCGTAAACGGAATCGGGAGAGATAGCGGGAATTCAGCGGAAAAGTGGAGTTCGGATACGTTTGGGCTTCTCGCTCAGCAGCCTCTGAGTGATGAACGGATTTGGATTGAACATCGTTGCCGCCAAGAGGATAATGGCGTCTCCCCTGGGTTTTTCCCCAACATCCTGACGATTCTTGTGGCTGGAGGGTCGCTAATGAAAATGCATCTGTCTTTGCTTGCGTTGCTATCTCTATCCTGCGCTTCAGTAGCTCAGACCGCGCCGCCCCAAACTCCTCCGGCTTCGGCAGGGCAACAACCGACGCAGCAAGCGGTCCAAGGGCAGGCGACACAGACGGACTTTACGTCAAAGAAAGGGTTCGTGCTGGAAGAGGAAACGCCCGTAAGGCTGCGACTGAATCGAACCATATCATCCGCTGACGCGCACGTTGGCGACACCGTGGACTTTGAAGCACTGGATGACATCACCGTAAATGGCACGCTCGTCATTCCAAAGGGAGGGCTTGCCTTCGCGACGGTTACTGAGGCTCAAGCGAAGAGGAGAATGGCCCGTGGTGGAAGACTCGACATTAACATCGACTACGTGAAGTTGGAGAGTGGCGACAAAGCGGCGTTGCGAGCGGTGAAGGATGTCAAAGGCGGCGGCCACACCGGAGGCATGGTGGGTGGAATGGTTGCGACCGCTATTGTGTTCTTTCCCGCAGCGCCATTTTTTCTGTTCATGCACGGCAAGGACATCAGCATTCCGAAGGGGACCGAGATCACTGCTTATGTGAATGGAGACGTGAAGTTGGACATCGCGAAGTTTCAGCCGACTGCCCCAGCGAGTGCTCCAGCACAAGGTGCGGTGGCGAGCAGCCTAAATGCAAACGGAAAGCTGCAGGTAGAGTCCGATCCGCCGGGTGCTGACATCGAACTCGACGGTAGTTTCGTCGGCAACACGCCTTCCGATGTTGAGGTTACTGAGGGCGAGCACACTGTCTCGGTGAAGAAGACGGGATTCAAGGACTGGGAACGGAAGCTGAAAGTGAGTGGGGGGAGCGATGTGCATCTAAGTGTGGACCTGGAAAAGGTCGCGAATCCGTAGCTGCAGCTCCCCTTTACTCTTCATCGGTTGTCGGCCCCGTTTCCCTAGTGTGCTTCAATTTCAGACAACTTGAAGGAGATCGCCCATGTTCGTCCGCCGATTCGCTTCCATCATTGCGCTTGCAACCGTATTGCTCGCTTCGCTGCCCGCCCAGACTCCTCAACCCTCGCCCACTCAACCAACCCCGCAACAACAGCAGCAGAAGGCTCAACCGAAATGCACGGATACTGGCACCTATGTAAACAGCCAAGGCCAGACCGTGAAGCGACCGGAGAACTGCTCGGCAGCGCCCCAAGGTGCAACGGCGCAGTGCCGGGATGGAAGTTACAGTTTTAGCACGAGCCGACGAGGTACGTGTTCGCACCATGGTGGTGTCGCCAAATGGCTTTGAAGTCACACCAAATCCGCAGGGTTCCTAAGTCTTTCACAGGCGACTTGACTTGACGCCAAAATCGGCAAATTCGGTCATCCTGTCCGCGCTGGGCGTTTCTGTCACGTATGCTGTTGCAATCCGAGCGGGACGACGCTGACCGCATCCGAGGCATTGGGATGTGCTGGCCGAGTTGGTTGATATTTAGGTAGACTCAAGAAGCTAGTTGGACTTCCCTGTCCTTAAAGCGCGAGTATGCAACAATAACGAGTTTTATGGGCAAGCGTGCACAGTACGCCGCCAACCTTGCACAGCACGTTCGCAGCTATTTAAGTTCGAAAAGCGAGACTCCGCCTACACTAGAAATTCTTACACAACTTCTTGAGACGTTGTTTTTTGCTAGCCTGCGGCACGAAGAGAGTCAGCCAACACTATGCAGGGTAGCATTTATTGATCGGCACAATCCGGACCCAAGCCCTCCCAAACGCATAGTTGCAGATCGATGGAAGTTCTTCGCCTTGTCGAAGGACTTACCATTCACAGTGCCGACCTTGGTAAAGTTGTCGCAAGCTGTCGATCCCTGGGGTTCTACTCTGGCCGTTGATACAGACAGAAAAGGCCGGTTGCGAATCTGGGGTCTGATCGATCAGAGTATCCATTTCAGCACATTTCTCGTGAAGGAAGCTTCAACTGGAGCAGAGATGCCGGGACTATTCCAAGCCGTTATTTCTGGCGTCGGCGAGATTTCAGCATACAAGACCAACGTGCTCATTGGAACTCTCAAGCAAGAGTCTCTAGTCACACATCAGCATAGAGTTTTCGAGACCGGGCCAATTTACTCGAAAATGCTGCCGTGGGTTAAGGCATACCAAGAGAAAGTGAGGAAACAAGCAGAAAAGGCAGCCTACGAATCACGCGATCACTGGGACGACAGCCTGGAAGACCTGTGGTTTTCAGCAATCTGCAGACTCTTGATTGGTATTCAGCGATACGGCCATGGGGGAGCCGTTCTCGTGTCCGACGAAATCGATGACTTGAAGCCAAAGTACTCGTTGGAGTATCCACGTCTCGCAGATGCCCTTGTTCGCTTTGGGGTTCATGAAATTAACAAGACGTTCTATTCAGATGAGATTTTCGAAACTTATATCGATCAAGACGTGGACGACATGCCTGTGGGACTTTACCTTGACGAGTCTGTGACTGCGGACGAATTCGAGGATACGAACAGTGAAATCAAAGGTTGCGTTCGCTTTCTCACGTCCCTATCTCGCGTCGATGGCCTGCTTTGGCTGAACTCCAATTTGTTTTTACGCGGCTTTGGGGTTGAAATAACACTTCAGAAGGACCCATCTAAGGCATTCGCCGCACAGAACTCGGATGGTACTAAGCGAAGAGCACTTATTCCGAGTCACTTCGGGATGAGGCATCGATCGATGTTTAGGTACTGTGGATCGCATCCCAATGCTATTGGATTCGTCGTGTCTCAGGACGGCGACATAAGAGCAATGACGAAGGTCGGCGGTGCCGTACTTTTGTGGGACAGGGTGCGGCTTCACTCTGTTCGCACACCAAGAGTTAAGGAATCTTCACATCGGAAGCGAAAACCCTGAAGCGTCAACAAACAAAAAGGGCCCTTGTTGGTTAGGACGGCAGAATCGACCTTCGGGCGGCGATAACTGTTCCTCTAGACATGGACAAGCCTCAAACACAACGCGGGCTCGCGCCATCCAAAGAATCAACGTCTTCATCAGAACAGCGTGGCTGCCGGGATACCCAGTCCTTACACTTGCGCGTCTGCAGGTCGTGCAACTGCCTGGCTTGCAGAAAGCCGAATCGACGTGCCCCAAGCCTGCTATCATCCTCAGGTCGAGGGGGAACCAATGGGAAACATGGCTAAAGTGGTCAGGCAGTTAAGCAAGGAACGCACACGACTTACGGATGAACTGCACCGTGTAACCGCAG
>PLKR01000113.1:0-5167 GCA_003140655.1 Acidobacteriaceae bacterium
CGCTGAAACTTGGCCCCAAGGCAGAGTACGCTTACAAGATCAAGCTCGACCTGCCCGCCAAGTACACTGCCCATGCCCCGCTGCCTTTTTCACTCAAGCGCGACTACGCCGAGTACCAGGCCACGTACAAGCTGGAGGGAACTACCTTCACCGCCGCAAGAACGCTCACGCTGCGTCAGGCCGAACTACCCGCGCCACGCGCCTCGGATTATCAAGCCTTTCGTCATGCCGTCAGCTCCGACTTAGGACAGTTTCTTTCCGTCGAGAATACGGTAGCAGGCACGCCAGCGCCGCCGGCTGATATGAAGGCTGATGACCTGGTCGAAAGCGGTCGCGCTGCCATAGCCAGCAACAATCTGCCTATGGCGATTCAACTTCTCAAGCGCGCTACGGAAGTCGACCCTAAGAACAAGTACGCCTGGAATTTTCTGGCCGGGGCTTATCTGGGAATGCGCCAGAATGACGACGCCATCGCCGCGCTCAACAAGCAGATTGAAATCAATCCTTACGACGAGTACGCCTACAACGCTCTCGGCCGCGCCTACTGGCAGGAGCGCAAGTACCCCGACGCCGTAACCGCCTTCAACAAGCAGATCGAGATCAATCCCCTGGACAAGTTCGCCCACGCCGGCCTGGGAGCAATGTATTCCGAATGGCACAAGTACGCCGAAGCCGCGCCGGAGTTGGAGAAAGCCGCATCCCTCACGCCTGACAATGCGGAACTGCAGGTGAGCCTGGGCGATGCCTATCTGAACCTCGGCCAGGACGACAAAGCGCTGGCCACCTTCGACCATGCGGTCGAGCTCTCGGCCACGCCGCTGGTCTGGAACAACATCGCCTACCAGCTTTCGCTGAAGAAGTCTCATCTGGACCGNNGACCGGCTAACGCCGCAGGAGTTGCCGCTGGTTCCCTCCCTAATCGCCTACTGGGACACACTCGGCTGGGTCTATTTCAACGAAGGCAGGCTGGACAACGCTGAAAAATATGTTTCCTCGGCCTGGCAACTAGGCCATCACGGCGAGGTCGGCGACCATCTAGGACAGATTTACGAGAAGCAGGGAAAGAAGGACTTGGCCCTGCGCACCTACGCGCTCTGCCTGAGCGGACTGCGCCCCATCCCCGAAACCCGCGACCGCCTGGCCGTGCTCGCCGGCGGCAACGCCAAAGTAGACGCCACGGTAGCGAAACACAAAGAAGAACTGCAGCGGCTGCGCACCATCGACCTGGGCAAAGTTGCAAAAGAAACCGGCAGCGCCGATTTCTTCGTGCTCCTAAGTCGTGGCCCGAGTCATCCTGATTCGGCTCATCCTGATTCGGCTCATCCTGGCTCGGCTCATCCTGGCTCGGGTCGCGGAGAAAGCTCTGCCGCCACGGTAGAAGCCGTGAAGTTCGCCAGCGGCGACGAAAAGCTAAAGGTCTTCACCGACGCTCTCCGCACCGCCGAGTACCGTCTAACCTTCCCCGACGATACCCCAGTCAAAATCCTCCGCCGCGGAATCCTTTCCTGCTCCACAGCGACGGGCGCCTGCGAGTTCGTGCTCATGCTGCCAGATGATGTAAGAACGGTGGACTGAACTGGATTGAAAGAGACCGCGGGACAATGGAACTTCGGGAGAGGATGTCGAACCGTCAGTCGCGAGGCGGCGAAAGAATGCAGCCCACGGCGTAAGCCGTGGGTAGGACGTAGACTGAGATCAAGCCCCAGAGGGGCGCAAGAAAAGTGATCGCAACGTTCCTGTATCCAGGTACTTTCAAGCGCGACGAAGACGGCGGATTCGTCGCCACGTTCAAAGACATTCCCGAAGCCATCGCCCAAGGCAAAACCGAGCCCGAGGCATTGGCGGCGGCCAAGGAGACGCTCTGGGGCAGGGGACTCGATATGCGCACCGTGTGGCGGCGGACGGCGGGCTAGGCCCGAATGCTGCATTTCCCCTTCAGAATAAATCGCTTGACATGTACGGTATGACCGTACATACTGGAAAAGGTAGCAGTTTTCGCTGTTTCTCTCTTCAGTCGCCCTTGGCTCGATAAGTCAAGGGTGCAANNGTCCGCGATGGCCGACAAGCTGCGCAAGCTTCTGTTTGCCCTCGAAACCGCCGAGACGCTGGAGCAACTCGGCCGCTTTCCCGGCTGGAAACTGCATCCTCTCAAAGGCGACCGGAAAGGATCATGGAGCCTGACCGTCACGGGAAACTGGCGGCTGGTTTTCCGCTACGACGAACAGATGAACACCGCCAGCGATATTGATCTGATCGATTACCACTAGGAGAAGCCGAAATGCCCATGAAGAATCCGCCCCATCCGGGCGAGCTAATAAGAACCGAAGTCATCGAAGCCCTCGGCCTCACCGTATCGAAGGCGGCGGAGATTTTGAAAGTACGCCGCGCCACGCTCTCCGACCTTCTGCACGGCAAGGCCTCCCTGACGCCGGAAATGGCCCTGCGCATCGAAAAGGCCTTCGGCCCGGACATGGATCACCTTCTCCGGATGCAACTCGCTTATGACGTGACCAAAACGCGAGCGCACGCGCGCAGCATCTCGATCAAGCGGTATGCCCCGGCCTGAAGCCGCGCAGCCTTACTGTTTTCCACAACCACCTTGTGACGGTAATTATCCCTTGACAACAAGGAGAAGATATGGCAAGCTATTTGCATGAGCCGTCAATCGTCAGTCCGACAGACCATTCCCGCAGAACTCCGGTACACCAGACAGCAGTTTGACCGAGAGTTCCCTACCGATGATGCTTGCCTAGAGCAGATCAAGGAACAACGATTCCCCGGCGGCGTGGCCGTGTGCCAGAAGTGCGAAGGCCCACGCAAGCACTACCGCGTTGCTGGCCGCACTGCCTATGCGTGCGCCACTTGCGGCAATCACATTTATCCGCTGGCCGGAACCATCTTCGAGAAAAGCACCACCTCACTTCGCGTGTGGTTTCAAGCGATGTACCTGATGGGGAGCACTCGTTGCGGGATCAGCGCGAAACAGATTCAGCGTGAGACTGGAGTTACCTACAAGACTGCTTGGCGCATGTTCCGCCAGATTCGCTCGTTGCTGTCCGAACCTGACATGCAACTGGAGGGATCAACGGTTGAGGTAGATGAGATGTACTACGGTGGGCATCGCAAGAACAGCACTGGTCGCCTGATGCGCGGCGACAAGGGAAAGAAAAGTATCGTTGTGGGAGCGGTAGAGCGCAAGGGCCGCGTAATCTGCCGTACTGCGACTGATACCACCGGAAAGACCCTAAAGGGATTCGTCAAGGAATACGTGCTCCCCAAGAGCACCGTGTTTACCGATGAGTATTCATCGTATGCTGGTCTTGATCGGATGGATGGGATGGAATACCAGCACCGCAGAGTCAATCACGAATCGAAGGTGTACGTCGTGGGCGACGTTCACACTCAAACTATCGAAGGGTTTTGGAGTTTAGTGAAGCGCGGGATCGGCGGCGTCTACCACTCGGTCAGTCAGAAGTATTTGCAGACTTACCTTGACGAGTATTCGTTCCGGTACAATCGCCGCGCTTCTGGGAACCTGATTTTCCCCGCGATGCTGGCGAAGGTTTCCGAAAAGGTGTTGTCGAAGCCTTCTGCACCAGTCGCAGAAAATCAGAACGTGTAAACGGTCGCGTCTCGCCCTCTTCTGTCTTGGCCGACGATTTAGAGCGATTCGCCATAACATTACTAAAAACAAACTTCCGATGGAGCAAACTCAGAATAACAGGAGTGTGCCCCATGTCGGCAAGAGAATATTTCGTGAGCGCGGAAGCGCGGCAGGCTAAAAGGTGGGATATGGTGGAACAGCACAAAGACGCGATAAGTAAACTCAACGAACTGGGAAACGAGTTAAAACAGTTTGCCCACTCCTGGCGCGAGATGGCGGACACTTATGACCACTGGAAGGAGTATATCTTCCGAGTGAACGATGACGGAATCGAGGTAAAGAGACCCGCCCGTGCCGCATCTCATGGAGACGGCTGGGCGTCCGATCGGGTTGCAAAGGTTCCAAGCGCACACTTCGACTTTGAGTCTATTGCTACATTGCTGCGTGACTTGGAGCGCACCAAAAAAGAAGTGGATGAATTGGAATCACAGGTGAAAGATATAGGGGCGGCCTAATGACTGCAAAGTGGATTGTCGGCCTAGTCTGTATGGCCGCGCTTACAGGATGCAGCCATCGACACTCGCGGTCAGTCAAAGCAGACTGTCAGCGATTCACTCCAATCCCGGCGGATGCCGTAATGATTCAGGGTGTTCCGTGGCATGGGTACTTTGCCTTGGACACGAAAACGGGCGAACTGTGCAGGACGGTAAGCTATGACATCGTTCCCAAGGGTTCAGCCGACGATTTGGCGCACAGCGTTCTGCGTTGCAGCGACATTCTCCGAGCCGAGAAGGAAGCAGCAAAACACTAACTAGGCAAACCACTGATCGAATGTGCCACGATACTTGTGGTTGATGGTAACCGTAATCACAGCAAAAGCGTCGTTCTTAGACGATATTGCCTTGTGCGGCAGGAGCAATAATTTATCTGCCTTAACCCGCAATTCCGAAATCAGCCTGTCATCCTCAAGTAAACAAAAAAATGGGTTCTCGTCGGCAGTCGGTGTCGAGTAGCCTGTTTCGTCTTGTTTGGTCGGCATTCTTAGACCATCAAATAGAGTCTTAACATGCCCGTCTAAATCTCCATGCTCAACAACGTAGGTATCGTCGTCGGGCCGAAGCAACAGAATCTCTATTTTGCAAACGAGGGCGAGTTCCTTTGTGACTAAAGGAACGAAACGAAACGGAGCATAATTCCAATTGGTTCCCCAGTGTTGAAAGGCCAACTGCATCGCCTCATCTTGAGATGCAACATCGGTAGGGGTTTGCCCAGTCTCAGTTTGCATACGGGCGTGAAACATCCTTCCATAATGTTCAGCCATCTCTCGCAGATTGCGATTGACCTGCCACAGGCGACGGAGCTGCGGATGCAAGGCCCGTCGTATCTCTTGCTTCACGGGCGCTCGGCTATCTGGGCCTATTTCACCGTCGAACAGCAGACGAAATTCCACGCAATTCTCCTGTTCTATTGGATCACCCGAACCAATTTCCACGTACTCAGATGTCACTTTAGTATACTCCTTGTCCTGAAGGGATACTTACCCTTGTGACATCTAACCTTGCG
>PLKR01000113.1:5243-5380 GCA_003140655.1 Acidobacteriaceae bacterium
GGCTTTCAGGGATATCGAGAGAAAAATTTAATCTGGATATCTGCTCCCGGAAGCCAATCCATCCACAATTCGCGAGTTGCGTCGAAAAATTTATTACACTGTGAAATCCACAGCCGCGAGGCCGCGGCAGCCCAGCC
>PLKR01000041.1 GCA_003140655.1 Acidobacteriaceae bacterium
GAGCGCGATGCTGGCGCTGCCGGTATGGGCTCAGCAGGGTACAGATGAGACGCGTGACGGGGCGAACGCGCCGGATGACAGCACGTCGGCGACGGTGAGTACGGCGGAGACGACGAATGCGGTTCCGCCGAGGACCACCTTCGCGGTGCCGGATGTACCGCGGGCGACCCCGTTTCCAGGTCCGGCGCCAACCTCAGGCGATCAGGACAGTGCGCCGGGAAGGTTGACGCCGAAATTCGAAGTCGCGGGCTTGTATAGCTATGTCAATTTTAATCCCGGTTCAGGGTTCGCATCGTGGAACAATAATGGTGAAATGCTCTCGTTTGCGTACAACCCCAATCGGATCCTGGGGCTGACGGCGGAGGTCGCCGGGTACGACTTCACCAGGAGCACGCCAACCGGGACCGCGTCGGGCGGCTTCCAAACCTGGCTGTTTGGTCCANNATTCCGCGGTGGCCCGGAAGTGACGGGGATTGCCACGCAAACGTCGTTTGCGCTGGCGGCCGGCGGCGGAGTTGACATCGTCATCACCAAGCACATTGCCTGGCGATTTGCGCAGATCGACTACTTGATGACCAACGCATCGGGCATCTATGTGAATTCGACGTACCGCCAGAATAACATCCGATTGGGAACGGGCATTGTGGTTCGCTGGGGTTTCCCGCCATCGGCGCCACCCCCGCCGTCGGGACCCCCGACCGCGTCGTGCTCGGCGAATCCGACCTCCGTGTATCAGGGATCGAACGATCCCGCCGCGATCCACGTGACGGCTAGCAGTCCGGCAAGTCTCCCGCTGACGTACAGCTACACAGCAACTGGTGGCGCGGTGGATGGCACCGGGCCGGACGCGCGCTGGAACTCGTCGGGTGTGGCTGTGGGCACGTACACTGTTACCTCCAAGGTTGACGATGGCAAGGGCGGCACGGCTTCCTGCACGGCGGACATTGCTGTCCAGGAAAGGCCGCATCACCCGCCAAGCATTTCCTGCTCGGCGAACCCGAGCACGGTCGCTCCTGGCGAAAAGTCGACGATTACGTCGACGGCCAGCAGCCCGGACAATTTGGCTCTGACCTATAGCTATTCGGCGACCGGCGGACAGGTTACCGGAAACGGTCCAACGGCAACATTTGATTCGACGGGCCTGCAATCGGGCAGTTACAAAGTAGATTGCTCGGTCACCGACTCGCGCGGCGACAAGGCCGACGGACAAGCCACTGTCGATGTGCAGCAACCGCCACCACCGCCGCAAGCGACCAAGGTTGGCGANNAACCTGTGCAAGCGCGTTGGCGACGACGTGGCGTTGCGTTTGAAGAGCGATCCCAACGCCAAGGTAGTGATCATTGGCTACGCCGATCCGAAGGAACCCAAGGCTGCCAAGCTGGCACAGAGCCGAGCGGACCTGGCGAAGGCGTATCTCGGTGAGAAGGGCATCGACGCGTCGCGCAGCACCACGCGGACGGGCCAAGCCTCAACGGAGAAGGGCACGGAGAAGGAGAACCGCCGAGTCGAATTCATCTTCGTCCCGGAGGGCGCAACCTACTAAACGTGTAACCGGTAATTCGCCGCGCGTTGGGGATTCAAGCCGGCGCGCAGNNGGGAACGGTAATTCAACCAACTCTTACGAGCCCTTCGAGGGAAACCTCGAAGGGCTCGTTTACTTTTGGAGGAGGGCATCCCGAAAGTTCGAGAGAACTCAGGCCCAAAATGGACCTACCGCCGGAGCCGGTGCCATTCCTGCAACGGGATCAGGGCAGGAGGGTTACGGATGATGGGCCCGAGGATCCGCGAGACGCACCGTCCCGAAACGGGAGGTGCGTTTTTAATACGATATAGGTAATACACCGATTTATGAATAAAGAATGAGGTTCCTGAAATGGAACCGGGGATGCAGGCATGGGTGGGTCGACAGCGACATGGAGGATGAAGATGGTCACGATGAGCGAACAAGCGATAGTCCTCGCGGAACCGCGCTTATGAATATTCTAATCGTCGATGACGAGCCGACCATTCGTGAGGCTTGCGGAGAAGTGGCGCACTTGACGGGTATGAATGCAACGATGGTGGCCACCGCCGAAGAAGCCATCGACATCCTAGAGAGCTCTGCCGTCGACATTGTGCTGACCGATCTGATGCTGCCGCACACCAGCGGTTTGGAACTGTTGAAGCGCGTTCACGACACGCACCCGAATTTGCCGGTGATCGTCTTGACACAATACGGAACGATTGACTCCGCGGTGGCGGCCACGCGGATGGGCGCGATCGACTATGTCACCAAGCCATTTCGCATCGAGGAATTGCGCGCGCGATTGGAGCGGGCTTCGCGCGCCGTGGAGCTGCAGCAGGAAAATCAATTGCTCCGGGAGCAGCTGCGTACCCGGCCGGGGTTCGGCGGAATTATCGGCGTGTCCGAAAGAATGCAACGTGTCTACAAAACGATTCAAAAGGTGAGCCAGCACGAGTATCCAGTGCTGATTCTGGGAGAAAGCGGCACGGGTAAAGAGTTGGTGGCGCGAAGCGTGCACTACTCCGGGACGCGCAGGGAGCGCACCTTCGTGCCGGTGGGTTGCTCGTCGTTGGTGCCAACACTGATTGAGTCTGAACTGTTTGGTTATGTGAAAGGCGCGTTCACCGGGGCCCTACACGGAAAGCAAGGGTTGCTGGAGGCGGCGAACGGCG
>PLKR01000606.1 GCA_003140655.1 Acidobacteriaceae bacterium
GCAAATATCCTCGATCATGAGACAGGTTCCCTGAGCCCGGCTCGCCGCGACGATCGGGTACAATCCCTCCCGTACCTTCCAGAGAATTGCCGCCGCTTTCGGATCTCGACTGAATGATGCGGACTCGTGCAGCTTGAGCGATGACGCAAACGTAAGTCCTTCGGCTTCCATCTTGGTTAATTCGTCGCTCGTAGAGGCGCGGAATTCAACCAGCAGAGAGCCGGCATCCTCGCTCACCGCCTGCCAGCTNNGCCAATTTCAATAAACTGCGGCGCAGCAGCTGCCGCATCATGGAGGCTCGAAAAAATTAGCAAAGCGGTCGACCGCAGTGGTCGCAGCGGTTGGGTCTCGAATGTGACCTCCGCGATGTAGCCGAGCGTTCCTTCGGACCCGACCATGAGTTTTTGTATGATTGCGCCCGGCGTATCGCAATCGAGAAACGCATCCAGTCGATAGCCGTTCGTGTTTTTGATCGAATATTTCTTCTTAATCCACGCAACCAAGGTCTCGTCATGCAGAATCTCGCTGCGAATGTCCAGCA
This sequence comes from Acidobacteriaceae bacterium, assembly GCA_003140655.1. Classification (GTDB taxonomy): domain Bacteria; phylum Acidobacteriota; class Terriglobia; order Terriglobales; family Acidobacteriaceae; genus Sulfotelmatobacter. The sequence continues at coordinate 542 of PLKR01000606.1, forward strand.
AGCCGTCGTGTAGTTCGCGCTCATGTTNNTCATGTTCGAACAGTGTGCGATCAACGTCAGGAAGAGCGGTGTCGATCAGGGTGCCCGAGGGAAGCAGAACCTTCATCGAAGCTACCGTGTGGTAGCTGTTTAGTTTCGTGCCAGCCGTCATGCCGCTGGCATTGTTCGCAACCACCCCGCCGACGGTGGCGACTCCGCCGCTCGCCGGATCGGGCCCTAAAACCCGGTCGTAAGGCAACAATGCACGGTTTGCGGCAGCGATGATCGTGCCAGGCTTGATTTTCGCGTAGCGTCCGTCCGCGAGTACCTCGACGCCGTTGAAACAATCTCGAACATCGATGAGGATGTCGTCTCCTTGCGATTGTCCATTCAAGCTTGATCCCGACGCGCGAAATGTCACAGACCTGTGATTTTGTTTCGCATACTGCAAGGTCTTGGCAATCTGCTCGACGGACTCAGCAACGATAACCACCTGCGGGAAGAAGCGGTACGGACTGGCATCCGTTGCGTATTTCACAAGATCCGTGACGCGTGACCTCACGGCAGTGTGTCCGAGCAAAGCGATCAGATCATCACGGAGAGCCGCGGGAGTCCCCTCCGCCAGGTGGTCGGGCGCGCGATCGGGAGTCGCGTGAGAACGGAGGGGCGTCAGGGCATCTGTATTCGGGGAGAAAAGGCACATCCTGGGACTCCACTCACCGGTGACTCGGCGGGCATTCCATAAAAACTTGCTACCCTTGCTCAACCGCTGGCATGATTTGTCCCATTTCCATGGCGTTACTTGCGGGGATCTCCTGGAGAGATATCGCCAATTGCTCTGTGGCCACTCCAGTCAGTTGTTGAAACATGGACCAGAGCCTCTTGAGCATGTCGTTCTTCTCTGGAGCGGTGTGACCGACGCGCAAAACACAGTTCAGGGCGATGGCGGGAGCCTTTTCGCCAGCGGTATAACCGCACCCGCTCGCATAAGAAAGAAACACGATATGCACGAAGCTCTTTGGGACTTTCATTACCTCCGCGTGTATGCGTGTGATTTCCTCGGCGATTTTCGCTTTCGTCTTATCGGAAATGCTGCCATCCTCGGCGAATATGGTGTACTGCGGCATTCGTGTCACCTCCGACGTGCTGAGCGTCTAAGCGGCTCAAAACCAAAACGATTTCCGGTTCAACGAATATCGACCGTACAAGGTGATTCGGCGTGATGATGGACGCCGCCTCGTACACTATTTCCTCAGATCCTTCAGTGTCTTCAGATCGTCAACGATGTACGCCAAGGAGGCGCGCACGCCCTTACCCGTGCGTAGTGGCGCGAGGTCCGACAGCTCTTCCCCGTCGGCCACGGGCAGCTTANNATGTTCTCCACCAGTTCGTGAACGACCGGTTGGCCTTGCTTGTCTGCAGCGAGCCGCGGGAAATGCAGCAGGTTGACGATAGGTTTTTGCGTCAGCGCCGACGGATCCTTTATCGGTTCTCTGAGCGTCACGACTGCCTCGGCAAGGCGGCGACCGCTGGCCGTGACCGAGCCTGCAAATTTCGATCCCGCCGCGAGAGCCGGGCCGGCTTTTCCGGTAGCCGCGTGGTACCTGGTCTGAAACACCCGGCCAAGGCGTTTCGGATATCCCTGCGTCCAGCCGCGCGCCAGCGCTGCGTCATTGTCGACAAAAATATAAGGACAATAGGTTATGGGCTTTCCGTCGTACAAAGCGTCGAGAAGAATGAAAAATTCGCGGTACTGGTAGCGCTCTGGATCGAGATACTCCTCATTGTTTCCGCTGAACTGCCAATCGTAGATNNAGCAGAGGCATCCGCCCAAAACTCAACACTCAGAAAATCCGACGAGTAGTACCAGGGAGGCGCTGGATTGAGTGTCGATTTCCCCTTCGGGGTTAGCGGATAGTGGAAGCCCTTGAGCATCGGTGTTTCTCCTTTTCGTCCCAACAACGGAGAATCTCTGCAGCTGATTCTCGCCTCTGGCCTGTTAAGCAACTCGGAGTCCAAGGCGGGATTTCGACGGAAAACTCGCATCCGCCGTGTTTTTCGAAACAAAAGCGTAGCGGCAGCAAGGGCAGGTGATGCAATTTTGCACTCACCGGCGGAGGTTCGACGATAATGTCGAACCAGTGACCGAATCGCGAACGTTCGGACTACGCCCTTGTCGGTCGTCGGTTAGTCTTGCCAATGGTCGGGCGGGGCTGCAATTCCCAGCCGCTTCATCTTGTAAAACNNGCCAAGCCTCCAATTCGAGCGTCGGCACGCAGTGAGAATCTCTCCGCGAACCTTGTCTTCCAGCGTCGGATTCGAAATGTCCGGCTCGGGGGGTTCACAGTTCTCGAGCGGCGCCGGTTCAAAAACGCCTTCGTTTGAGAGAATGACCCCACGTGCGACGAAGTTCTGGAGCTCACGAACGTTCCCCGGCCAGTAGTGGCGAGTGATGCTCGACATGATGTGTTCTGGAATGG